>ANAW01000022.1:0-10390 GCA_000340945.1 Nocardiopsis synnemataformans DSM 44143
GTAGAGGTACTCCACGCCGAAGCGCAGCAGCTGCGACTTGGTGCGGAAGTAGCGCTGCACCAGTCCGACCGAGACGCCCGCCCGGTCGGCGACGTCGGCGAGGGTGGTCCGCGCCAGTCCCCGCTCCCCCACCGTGCTCAGGAGCGCGCGGGCGACCTGCCGCCTGCGCTCCTCGTGGTCCGCTGTTCGTGCCATGAAAAAAATAATACGGTAATATTTTTCTGCCGTCGAGGTTCTGGCCGGATCCGGCCGGTCGGGGCGGCCCCCGCGACCGGCCGGACGGCCGTTCGGTCGGACGGCACCCGGCCCGGGCGTCGCGCAAAGGCCGCCGCGAGCTGGGGGAACGTCCGGTCTGTCCGCTGTGGTGCAATTGTTGAGGGGTTCGCGGGCAGGTGGGGGCCGCGGACTCCGCGACAGCACACCGAAACGAGGGGGTTTCCCGATGACCAACCGCGCGTACGTGATCGCAGGGTCGGAGGCCACCGGCGGCGCCGGTATCCAGGCCGACCTCAAGGCCTTCCAGGAGCTGGGCGTCTACGGCATGGGGACGATCACCTGCATCGTGTCCTTCGACCCGAAGAACGGCTGGGGCCACCGCTTCGTCCCCGTGGCCCCCGAGGTCATCGCCGACCAGATCGAGGCGGCGACCTCCTGCCACGACCTGGACGTGGTCAAGATCGGGATGCTCGGCACCCCGGACACCATCGACGTGGTCGCCGAGGGGCTCCGTCGCCAGCCGTGGCGGCACGTGGTCCTGGACCCCGTGCTGATCTGCAAGGGCCAGGAGCCGGGCGCCGCCCTGGACACCGACAAGGCGCTCACCGCGCAGATCCTGCCGCTGGCCACCGTGATCACGCCCAACCTCTTCGAGGCGCGCACCCTCGCGGGGATGGAGGCGCTGGAGACGGTGGACGACCTGGTCGAGGCCGCCCGCCGCATCCACGAGCTGGGTCCGCGGCACGTCATCGTCAAGGGCGGCGTGGAGCTGCCGGGCACGGACGCGGTGGACGTGTACTTCGACGGCGAGGAGACGACCGTCCTCAGCGCCCCGAAGATCGGGAACGCCAGGGTGAGCGGCGCGGGCTGCACCTTCGCCGCCGCGATCACCGCCGAGCTGGCCAAGGGCGGCGAGGTGGGACCGGCCGCGGACGTGGCCAAGGAGATGGTGCGCGAGGGCATCAGCCACCGGGTGGGCACGCACGCCCCGTTCGACTCGGTGGCCACGATCTCCCCGGGAGCCTAGGCAACACTCCGACTTTTGCCCTTTTTGTCGGGTTTTTTATCGTGAGCACGGTTCGTGCCCCCGTCCGGCGGTCAGGTCTGCCCACAGGAGCGAACACCGAGGGGGAGGCGCACATGTCCGCAGGCGACCAGGCCAGGAACAAGGCCGACGAGTTCAAGGGCAAGGCCAAGGAGAAGCTCGGCGAGGCCACGGACAACCAGCAGTGGCAGGCCGAGGGCAAGGCCGAGAAGAACACCTCGAAGTTCAAGCAGGCGGGCGAGAAGGCCAAGGACGCCCTGACCCGGGACGACAAGCCCGGGAAGTAGGGGGTCCGCGCGATCCAGGCGGGGAGGCACCGGTCGGTGCCTCCCCGCCCGCGTGTGCGCCCGCCTCACTCCCGGGCGGGGCGCCCGCGCAGTCCGAGGACGACCGCCCCGATCACCGTGAGCAGGATGGCGAGGCCGCCCCAGACGGCATCGGCTCCGACGAGCATCTCCCCGCTCTCGGCCCCCGGGGTCCTGCCCCCGTCGCGGCCGGTGACGGTCACGGCGAGCAGGACGACGACGGTGGCCGCGACGCCCAGGCGCGCCCCCGCGCGGGCGAGCGCCCTGAGCCTCCGCCCACCGGCGAGGTCGCCCGGGGCGAAGCGCTCGTCCGCGCGCAGCGGCGCCAGCAGCCGGGACAGCAGCAGGAGGGCCACGGGGAGCTGGAGCGCCCACACCGCGGTGCGGAACCAGCCGTCGAACCACACGTTCGTGCCGTAGAGCAGGGTGTGCCACACGCTGAGCGCGTAGACGACGATGACGAACCGGTGCAGGGCCCGCCACAGGCGCGTCCCGGTCCAGAAGCGCACGTAGTAGGCGAGGCTGAGCGGGATCGCCAGGTAGAGGGCGATCAGGCCGATGAGGATGGCGACCTGTCCGGTCCCGGAGGAGTAGCCGCCGGGAACGAAGGTCTCCACGAACGCGGAGGACAGGCGCCCGCCCCAGCCCAGCCCGTACTCGTTGTCCCGGACGAGTTCGAGGAAGAACGCGAGGGCGTGGGCGAACATGAGCCCGATGGTGGTCAGGCTCGTGACGCGGTGCCAGCGTTCGATCCGGGCGTGGGAGACCGGTGACCCGGGCAGGGGGGCGGTCGAGCGGAGCAGGCCGAGCATGACGGTGATCCAGGCCCAGAGCAGCCCGGACCAGCCGAAGGCCTGGCAGAGCCAGTACAGCCAGTACTCGCCCGCGTCGGCGAGGAAGGGCATGACCACGAGGGTCTGCGAGGTGCCCGCCTCAACGCGGGAGTAGAGGAGGACGAAGAGGGCGAGGGTGACGGCGAGGGCGGCGGCGGTGTCGGGTATCAGGCGGCGCAGGTCGGCGCGTAGGGACCTGCGGTCGATCCGGGGGGCTCCCCGGGAGGGGGAGGCGGTGGATCCGGTCGGCTCTGCCATGGGCGGAACCCCTTTCGTGGTGGAGGTTCCATCGCAGCAGTGCCCCGGGGGCCGCGGCCACCCCTCCTCCGCGGTTTCCCGGTCACGAACGCGGTTTCCCACCCCCGGGCGGAGGGCGCACACCCGCGCGGCCGCTCAGCCCCCGGCCCCCGGCCCCCTCCGGCAGGGTGTCCCCCAGGGAGAGCAGCAGCGTGCGCAGCAGTCCCTCCAGCTGCTCGCGCTGCCCGGCGTCGAGCCCGGCGAGCAGGCGCGTCTCGTTGGCGACGTGCCCCTCCAGGACCCGGTCCACCAGGGCCAGCCCCTCAGGGGTGAGTTCCACCAGAACGCGGCGCCGGTTGTCGGGATCGGCCCCCCGGGTGACCAGGCCCCGGCCGACCAGCCGGTCCACCCGGTGGGTCATGGCGGCGGAGCCGACCATGGCCATGGCGACCAGTTCCTTGGCGGTCAGGCGGTGGGGCGCGCCCGAGCGGCGGAGCGTGGCCAGCACGTCGAACTCCCAGACCTCCAGGCCCTCCTCCGCGAAGAAGTCCTCCACGCCCCGCGACAGGAGCCGGTTGGCACGCTTGATCCGCCCGACGACCCCCATCGGAGCCGCGTCCACGTCCGGGCGCTCACGGGCCCACTGGCTGAGGAAAACGTCGAGGGCGTCGTTCATCCGGCGATCATAGCGGCGCGGCCTTGACGGACCGGAGCACCCCGCCCTAACCTTTCGACATCGAAATGTTTGATATCGAAAGGTTTGCTCCGATGAGCGGGAACCTCCCCGTCACCCTCCTGCTCTCCGTCGGCTACCCGGCCGGGCGGAGGCCCCGCCCCGGGCGCCGGTCGCGCGAGCACGTCGTGTTCGGCGAACGCCACGGAAGGACACTGGTGTGAACCGCGGACGCCTCGCCCTGGACTCCCTGGTCACCGCCCTGGCCCCGGCCGTGTGGGGCAGCACCTACCTGGTCACCACCGAACTCCTGCCGCCCGACCGCCCCCTGCTCGCCTCCGCCGTGCGCGCCCTGCCCGCCGGGCTGGTGCTGCTGGCCGTGACGCGGACCCTGCCCTCGGGCGCGTGGTGGTGGCGCGCCGCGGTCCTGGGCACGCTCAACATCGGCGTGTTCCTCCACCTGCTCTTCGTCACCGCCTACCTGCTGCCCGGCGGCGTGGCGGCCCTGGTGACGTCGGTGCAGCCGCTGCTGGTCCTGGTCCTGGCCGCGCTGCTGCTCGGCGACCGGATCCGGCCGGTGCACGTCGTGGCCACCCTGCTCGGCGCGACCGGCGTGGCCCTGCTCGTCCTGGGCCCGGAGGCCGCGCTGAACCCGGTCGGGGTGCTGGCCGGGCTGGCCGCCGCGGCCTCCATGGCCACCGGGGTCGTGCTCACCAAGCGGTGGGGGCGCCCGCCGGGCGTGGGCGTCCTGGCCATGACCGGCTGGCAGCTGACCGCGGGCGGGCTCCTCCTGGCCCCCGCGACCCTGCTGGTGGAGGGCCTGCCCGACCGCGTCACCGCGCCGAACGTGCTCGGGTTCGCCTACCTGGGCGTGGTCGGCGCCCTGCTGGCCTACGCGATCTGGTTCCGGGGCCTGGAACGCCTGCCCGCGGTGACCGTGTCCTTCCTGTCCCTGGCCAGCCCGCTGACCGCCACGGTCCTGGGTTTCCTGGTCCTGGGGGAGAACCTCACCCCCGTGCAGATGACGGGCGCCCTGGCGGCGGTCGCGGCGGTGGTGCTGGTCCAGCTCGCCACCGCGCGGCGACCGCCGTCCGGGGACTCAGCCCAGCGGGGCCAGGGCGAGCCGGAGCCGGTGGCTCCCGGCGACCAGGCGGTGGGCGGGGAGCACCCCGGGGCCGCACGAGGCTGAGCCGACGCCCTGGTGCGCCTGGTCCAGGTGCAGGTGGATCCGGTCGCCGGGGACCAGCTCGTGCGGGTGGCCGGCCGCGTCGAGCGCCGCCGTGTCCCAGCGGCGCGCGGTGAAGTCGAACACCGGGTCGCCCTCCACCCGCAGGCCCGTCCCGTCCGCCGCCCGCAGGACGAGCCACCTGGCGTCCGTGCGGTTGCCGTTCTCCTGGGGCCGCAGGTAGGGCGTCTGGAGGCCGTCGACCGTGCTGGAGAAGCGGCCGACCCGCGCGGCCTGGGACACGTCCCGGTAGGCCTCCCCGGGCCCGCGGCCGAACCACTCCGCCTCCCCCAGCGAGGAGGGCAGGCCGACATGCACGCCGAAGCGCGGCAGCGGGCAGGTCCACTCCCCCTCCGCCTCGGCCTCCACGGTCAGGAGCAGGCGCTCACCGTCGGTGCCCCACCGGTAGGCGGCGCGCATGCCGAACTCCCGGGCCGCCGGGGCCAGCCGCGTCCGGACGACGAACTCGCCGCCCTCCCAGCCGGTGGACAGCAGGCGTTCGGTGAGCCGGTGCAGCCCCGCCGCGCGCCACGGGACGGCCACGGAGTCCCCGTGCCGGGCCACGTCGTTGTCGGTCGGGGCGCGCCACAGGTCCACCACCGGCGCGTCCACGGACAGGCCGCCGACGCGGAACAGCGCGCCGGTCTCCGCGTCCAGCAGGCCGGGGCCGATCCGCACGGCGCCGTCCGGCCCAGCGGACGGCGGGAGCACGGCGGAACCGCCCCCGGCGGCGGGCGCCGACAGCACGCCGGTCCCCTCCGCCCGCGCGCCCGACTCCCCCGGCGCACCTGGGCCCTCCGACGCGTCCGACTCCCCCGGCGCACCCGACGCATCCGCACCCGGCCCCTCCGACGCGTCCGGCACTTCCGCACCCGGCTCCCCGGGGGCGCCCACCTCGGCCTGGCCCCAGGCCAGCTCGTGCCCGGCCGGGGCCCAGGGCTGGTCCCCGGCCAGCCGGACGGACACGGTCAGCCAGGTCTCCCCGGACGGCCCGGGCAGCGCGGGCAGCGCGGGCAGCACCGCCTCGGCGCTCTCCCCGGCCGCGAGCACCGGCACGTCCAGGACGCCCTCCCCCAGCGGGACCCCCTCCCCCTCGACCCGCCAGACGAAGGCCAGGCCCGCGGTGTCCCGGAAGTCCCAGATGTTGGTGACGCGGACGGTCCCGGCGGCCGGGTCGGGGACCACGCGGACCGGCTCGACGGTCTTGGCGTAGGCCTCCAGCCCGGGGCTGGGCGTGCGGTCGGGCAGCAGCAGGCCGTCCGCGACGAAGTTGCCGTCGTGCAGCGCCTCCCCGAAGTCGCCGCCGTAGGCGAACCACGCGGTGCCGTCCGGCTCGCGGCGGCGGACCCCGTGGTCGATCCACTCCCAGACGAACCCTCCCTGGCAGCGCTCGTGCCCCTCGAAGAGCCGCTGGTACTCCTCCAGCCCGCCGGGTCCGGTGCCCATGGCGTGCCCGTACTCGCACAGGATGAACGGCAGTCCGCGCCGGTGCTCGTCGGCGGCCGGGTCGGCGGTCGGCGCCTCCTCGCGGCGGCCGATGGCGTCCACCTCGTCGTGCGGCGCGTACATGCGCGAGTACACGTCCACGTACGCGCTGTCGCGGTCCCCCTCGTAGTGGACCGGCCGGGAGGGGTCGTGTCCGCGGGTCCACTCCGCCATGGCCCGCAGGTTCTCCCCGGTCCCGGCCTCGTTGCCCAGGGACCACAGGATGACGCTGGGGTGGTTGCGGTCGCGCGCGACGGTGCGGCGCATCCGGTCCAGGTAGGCCTCGCGCCAGCGCGGGTCGTCGGAGGGGTTGCCGCGCCAGCCGACCTCCTCGAACCCGTGGGTCTCCAGGTCGCACTCGTCCACGACCCACAGGCCCAGCTCGTCGCACAGGTCGAGGAAGTCGGGGTGGGGCGGGTAGTGGCTGGTGCGCACGGCGTTGACGTTGTGCCGCTTCATCAGCAGCACGTCCTCGCGCATGGTCTCCCGGGGCACGGCGCGGCCGTGGTCGGGGTGCCACTCGTGGCGGTTCACGCCCCGCAGCAGCAGCGGGCGGCCGTTGACCCGCAGGAGTCCGCCGGAGACCTCCACGGTCCGGAAGCCCGTCCGCGCCCGGACCCGCTCCCCCGGCGTGCGCACCTCCAGCTCGTACAGGCGGGGCGCCTCGGCCGACCACGGCTCGACCGCGCCGACCCCGTGGTCCACACCGGCGGCGGCGTCCACCAGCCCCAGTTCGGGCACGCTGACCAGGGCGTCGGCGGACCCGGCCACGTCCACGCGCAGGGTCCCCGTGCCCGTGGTGTGGTCGTAGGCCGCGCTCACCGCGAGGTCGCCGACCCCGTCGGCGGGCCGGGCGAGGAGGGCGACGTCGCGGAAGATCCCCGACAGCCACCACATGTCCTGGTCCTCCAGGTAGCTGGCCGCCGACCACTGGTGGACGCGGACCGCCAGGGTGTTGCGCCCCGGGCGCAGCAGGTGGCCGACCTCGAACTCGGCGGCCAGGCGGCTCCCGGTGGAGAAGCCCAGCTCGGTGCCGTTCAGCCACGCCCGGAAGCAGGAGTCGACCCCGTCGAAGCGCAGGACCGCCGCTCCCTCGGGCCACTCCCCGGGCAGGTCGAAGACGCGCCGGTGGTCGCCGGTCGGGTTGTCGTCGGGCACGTACGGGGGGTCGATCGGGAAGGGGTAGGAGATGTTGGTGTAGGCGGGGGCGCCGTGGCCGTGCATCTGCCAGTGGGCGGGCACCGGCAGCTCGGCCCAGCCGGAGTCGTCGTGTCCGGGCTCCTCGAACCCGTCGGTGTCGGCCCGCGCGCGGTCGAGCAGCCGGAACCGCCACGTGCCGTTGAGGTCCAGGGACGGGGCGTCGGAGGAGAAGCGGGCGCGGGGCGCGAGGGCCCCCTTGGAGGGCGCGAAGTCCTCCAGGTAGGCGGGCTTGCTGGTGGCGGGCACGTCAGGCCTCCCTCAGGTGCAGGAGCAGGGCTTGGGACGGGTTGAGGTTGGGCAGCTGCACGCCCGAGCGGGTGAGCACCGCCCCCGACACGGTGGCCCCGCCGTCGGCGAACCACTCCGGGAGCACGCGCTGCATGGTCGAGGGCGGGCCCGCCTCCGACCGCCACGTCAGGCGGTAGGCGCGGTCCTCGCGCAGGCCGGGCAGCCGGACCCGTCCCGGCAGGGCGCGGACGGAGGTGGCCAGCCGGGCGTAGCGGAACACCGCCTCGCTCCCGTCCGGGGCGACCACCCCGTCGAGCTGCTCGGCGGGGTCGGGCGCGTCGGCGTGCACGGCCTCGCCCGAGTGCAGCAGCGGGCGCAGCTCCTTGTACAGCGCGATCCAGGAGGTCAGCGCGGCCAGCTCGTCGTCGGTGCAGCGGGTGACGTCCCACTCGATCCCGGCGTGGGACAGCAGGCTGGCCAGGCAGCGGAAGGACAGGTCGGCGTCGCGGCCGGTGGTGTGCGCGGTGCGCCCCCCGACGTGGCTGCCGACCAGCTCGGGCGGCAGCAGCAGGGAGGTCCAGCGCTGGATGGCCAGCCGCTCCAGGGGGTCGTTGGTGTCGGAGGCCCACACGCGGTCGGTGCGCTCCAGGATCCCCAGGTCCACGCGGCCCCCGCCGGAGGAGCACGCCTCGATCTCCAGGCCGGGGTGCCTCGCGCGCAGCCGGTCGAGCAGCGCGTAGACGGCCAGGGTCTGGCGGTGGGTCCCGGCTGCGCCGGTGGGGGCGTGCACGGGTTCGAGCAGGTCGCGGTTGTGGTCCCACTTGAGGTAGTCGGGCCGGTATTCGGCGACCAGCGCGTCCAGGTGCTCGAACACGTACTGGAAGGCCTCGGGGCGGGACAGGTCCAGGAGCTGCTGGTGGCGGCTGGGCGGGGCCGGGCGCCCCTCGGCGGTCAGGGCCCACTCGGGGTGGGCGCGGGCCAGGTCGGAGTCGGGGTTGACCATCTCCGGCTCCACCCACAGCCCGACCTGCATGCCCAGGGAGCGCACGTGGTCGAAGAGCGGGTGCAGGCCCTCGGGCCACACGCCGGTGTCCACGGTCCAGTCGCCGAGCCCCGCGGTGTCGTCGCGGCGGCCCCGGAACCAGCCGTCGTCCAGCACGAACCGCTCCACGCCGATCCGCGCGGCGGTGTCGGCGAGCCGTTTGAGGGTGGCGAGGTCGTGGTCGAAGTAGACGGCCTCCCAGGTGTTGAGCACCACCGGGCGCGGGGTGGAGGGGTGGCCGGGCCGGGCGCGCAGCCAGCGGTGGATCCGCGCGGACATCCCGTCCAGCCCCCGGTCGGACCAGGAGAGGAACACCCACGGGGTGGAGTAGGAGGCGCCCCGGTCGAGGCGGACCTCGCCGGGGTGGAGCAGCTCCCCGCCCGCGAGCACGGCGTCGGCCTGCCCGGCGCCCTCGGGGAGGCGTTCGGCCAGGTGGACGTGGTCGCCGCTCCAGGCGGTGTGCACGCCCCACACCTCACCGTGGCGGAACCCGAACCCGGGGGTCCCGGCGGCGAGGACCAGCGCGGCGTCGTGGCCGGTCCGGCCGCGGCGCGAGGCGCGCAACCGCGTGCCCGTGGCCAGTTCCTGGCGCTGGGGGGAGCGCTCGCGGCACCAGCGGCCGGTCAGGTCCAGGACCTCGCCCGCCTCGCGGGGCAGGGGCAGGGTGACCCGCAGGGCGTCCAGCGTCCACGGCGCGGCGTCGGTGTTGGTGACCGTGTTGCGGGCGCGGACCAGCCCGGAGGGCTCCATGCGCAGTTCGCAGCGCAGTGCGATCCCGGCGGCCTCCGCCAGGACCGTGAGGGCTCCGCCCACGCCGGGGGCGGCGTCCTCCAGCGGTTCCACGGAAGTCTCGCGCACGGTCCAGTCCGGGAAGGTGGCCCGGCCCTCGTGGTGTCCGGAGATCCCGGGGTGACCGCGCCAGCCCTCCCCCTGGACGGGGACCAGCGACAGCCGCTGGGGCGCGTCGACGTCGTTGTGCGCGGCGGAGGGCGCCGCGACGGCGGCCAGCCCCCCGCTGTCGGGCAGGTCGGCGCCCCAGTGCAGGACGTGCGGTAGTCCGGCCTCGGGCACGGCGAGGACCAGGGCTGTCCCCGCCGCGCGCAGGCTGATGGTGCGGTGGGTCATCTGTTTGTTGGGCGTGGAGACCCCGCCCTTCAGGGCGGGGAGGAAACGCCCTCTCCTTTCTCGTGACTTTGTGTTGGATTCGGCTCACGCGGTCGCAGAGCGGTCGCTACGGTGTGTTCCATGACCAACAAGAGCGTGAAGCGGGCGTTTCGGTACCGCTTCTACCCGACCGATGCGCAGGCGGCCGAGCTGTCGCGCACGTTCGGGTGCGTGCGCCTGGTCTACAACCGTGCTTTGGCCGAACGCAGCACCGCCTGGCACCAGCACCAGGAACGGGTGGGTTACTCCGACACCTCGGCCATGCTCACCGAATGGAAGAGGACCGAGGAACTGTCCTTCCTCACCGAGGTCTCCTGCGTCCCGCTGCAACAGACGCTGCGCCACCTGCACACCGCCTTCCGGAACTTCTTCGACCGTCGCGCGCGGTATCCGCGGTTCAAGTCCAAGAAGAAGTCGCGTGCCTCGGCGGAGTACACCCGGTCCGGGTTCCGCTACCGCGACGGCCACCTGACCCTGGCCAAAATGAGCGAAGCCCTGGACATCGTCTGGTCGCGGCCCCTGCCCGAAGGGGCACGGCCGTCCACGGTGACGGTCTCGCGGGACGCGGCCGGACGCTGGTTCGTCTCGCTCCTGTGCCAGGACACCATCACGTCGGCCCCGGCCGTCAACAACGCGGTCGGCGTCGACGCCGGAATCACCTCCGTGGTGACGTTGTCGACCGGGGAAAAAGTAGCCAACCCCCGCCACGAGCAACGCGACCGCGCCAGGCTGGCCCG
>ANAW01000023.1:0-21970 GCA_000340945.1 Nocardiopsis synnemataformans DSM 44143
CAGGCGCGACTTCCTGCACAAGCTCACCTCCCGACTCGTCCGCGAGAACCAAGTGGTCGTGATCGAGGACCTGACGGTGCGCAACCTGGTCAAGAACCGCAGGCTCGCCCGGGCGATCTCGGATGCGTCCTGGCGCGAGCTGCGCACCATGTTGGAGTACAAGTGCGCCTGGTACGGACGCGACCTGGTCGTGGTGGACCGCTTCTTCCCCTCCTCCAAGACGTGCTCGACCCCCGGATGCGGGTACGTGCACGCGTCGCTGCCGTTGAACGTGCGGGAGTGGACGTGCCCCGGGTGCGGGATCACTCATGACCGTGATGTGAACGCGGCGAACAATCTCGAAGCCGCCGGGCTGGCGGTTGTTGCCTGCGGAGCTGGTGTGAGACCTCAACGGGAGTCCTCCCGGACGGGGCGACTGGCGGTGAAGCAGGAAGGCCACGGGGCGACCCGTGACGAGGCTTTGGCCTCGAACCACCGGTAGGTGGTTCCGGAATCTCCTGCCTTCCGGCAGGAGAGGAAGTCAACCCTTGCTCGCTCCCAGGGTGAGTCCGGCGACGAAGTGGCGTTGCAGCGCGAAGAACACGACGAGCGTGGGCAGGGCGACGATGATCGACCCGGCCGAGAGCAGGTTGTAGTCGACGAAGAAGGCGCTCTGGAGGTTCTGTAGGGCGGTCGTGATGGGCAGTTTGTCCCCGCTGGACAGCAGTGCCAGCGCCCAGAAGAAGTCGTTGTAGATCCAGGTGACCAACAGGGTGGCCAGGGCCGCCAGGCTCGGGCGGCACAGCGGGAGCACCACCCTCCAGTACTGCTGGAAGACCGACGCCCCGTCCACCCTGGCCGCCTCCAGCAGGGAGGCGGGCATGGCCTTCATGAAGTTGCTCAGCACGAACGTGCAGAATCCGATCTGGAAGGCCGTGTGGATGAGGACGACGCCGATGTGGCTGTCGTAGAGGGAGCCGGACTCGCTGATCCAGTACGGCAGGGGGATGGAGGTGTAGAGCCGGAACAGCGGGACCAGCAGCGCCTGGGCCGGGAGCAGGTTCGCGGCCAGGAACACCGCGAGCATCGTCAGGTTGAACCTGCGCGAGTAGTTGGAGAGCACGAAGGCCGCGCAGGAGGACAGGAACAGCGTCAGCAGCACGGCCGGGACCGTGATGACCAGCGAGTTCCAGAAGTAGCCGGGCAGCTGGCCCTCGTTCCACGCCCGCGCGTAGTTGTCCAGGGTGAACCCGCCCAGGGACAGGTAGCCGTGCAGGGCGGTGTACTCGTAGTCGCGGAACGAGTTGACCAGCGCCCACAGGATGGGGAAGAACCAGGCCAGCGCCGTGGCGCCGAGGAAGGCGTGCAGCGCAGCCCGGGCCGGGCGGATCCTGCGTCGGCGGTGCCGCCGGGGGGTGTCGGGGAGGGTCGTGGCGGTCACCGGTAGGCCCCTCTCAGCATGGTGGACACGTAGACGATGATGAACACCAGCGAGATCACCAGCATGACCACGGCCAGCGCCGAGCCGAAGCCCACCCGGCTGGCCTCGCCGATGACGTTGGAGGTCACCAGCGCCGAGATCAGCTCCAGGCCGTTGCGCCCGCGGTTGATGATCCACACGATGTCGAAGGCGCGCAGCGCGTCGATGACGGTCACGACGAGCACGACGAGGTTGATGGGCAGCAGGGCCGGGAAGACGACCTTGGTGAACGTGCGCACCGGCCCGGCCCCGTCGATGGCGGCGGCCTCGCGCAGGGACGGGTCGACCGCCTTCAGCCCGGCCAGGTAGAGCAGCATGATGTAGCCGGTGTGCCGCCACCCGGCCGCGACCAGGACCGCGTACAGGTTGATGTCGGAGTCGCCGAACCAGTCCACGGGCGGGACGTCGGCGACCACGCCGAGGAAGGCGTTGAGCAGTCCCTGGTCGCGGGAGTAGATGAGCTGCCAGATGAACCCGACCAGGGCCAGCGACAGCACGACCGGCATGTAGAAGACGCTCTGGTACAGCGACCCGCCGCGCAGCTCGCGGTCGAGCAGCACCGCCAGGAACATCCCGAGGACGGTGGGGACGGCGAACAGCGCCACCAGCCAGACCAGGTTGTTGCGCAGCGCCGGTGCGAAGGGCGGGTAGATCGTGAACGCGTCCGTGTAGTTCTGCGTGCCGATCCACTCGATGGTGTCCAGGCCGCCGATGCCGTCCCAGCGGGTGAAGGACAGGATGATCGTGGCCATCGCGGGCAGCCACACCAGGCCCACCACGAGCAGGGCGGGCACGCCCAGCATCAGGCCGAGGGCGATCCGGTCCCCTCGGCTGTGGCGCATGCTCCCGCGTGCGCGCGAGGGCCGGCCGGGCGGGGTGGCCTGTGCGGACCCGGGGGCCGGGTTTCGAGGCGGTGAGGGGGCGTTCGACACCACACCTGCTCTCCCTTCTGGGTTCAGCCGCCGAAGATGGAGACCTTCTGGCGCTGGATGCTGGCGGTCAGGTCGGCGATGTCGTCCGGCTGTCGGAGGAAGCGCTGGAGCGCGGGGATCATGACGACGGACGCGAAGTCGGGACGGGTGTCCCGGTCCATGTACTGGGTGAGCGCTCCCGCGTTGGCGACCATGTCGTTGACCTTGGCGTCGAGGGCGCTGAACCCGCTGGTGTCGGCGTCCAGGTGGGTGGGGAGCGCCTGCGGGTCGATCGCGGTGTAGATCTCCTGGGCCCGGAGGGTGCCCATGTGCCCCACGAGTTCGCGGGCCCCGTCGGGATTGCGCGGGTCCCCGGAGAGCATGAACCCGTCGATGGGCGCTTCGACGGCGTCGGCGCCGATCGCGGGGTCGAACTCGGGGAAGGCGAAGCAGTCCAGGTCGTCCAGGTCCTCCTCGGGGAAGGAGTGCGCGATGAACATGCCGCAGAGCATCATCCCGGCCTCGCGCCGGACCAGGGCGGTCTGCGCCTCGTTGATGCCCCGGCCCAGGGGGTCGGGCTGGTGGTGGGGCAGCAGCTCGGCCCAGGTGCCGAAGACGCTCCTGACCTCGGCGGAGTCCCAGGAGTGGTCGCCGTTGAGCAGCGCCAGGTGGAATTCGGGGCCGTTCAGCCGCAGGTTGAGGTGGTCGAACATGCCCATCGCGGGCCAGCCCTCGCGGATGCCCGAGGCGAGCGGTTCGAGCCCGTCCGCGCGCATGCGCCCGCACAGCTCCTCGAACTCCGCGCGGGTGGCGGGGACCTCGTAGCCGTGCTCCTCGAACACGCTCCTGCGGTGGAAGACCGCCCAGGGCGCGGTGGAGTCGGGGACCATGTACTGCCTGCCGTCGTCGGCCGTGCACAGCCCGCGCACCTGGTCGGTGAACGCGTCCCCGAAGTGGCGGTCCCAGACCTCGGAGACGTCGCTGACCAGGCCGCGTTCGGCGAAGAAGCGCATCCGGTAGCCCGCGAACCAGCCGATGACGTCGTCCGGGGTGCCCTGGAGGTAGTTGTTGATGCTCTCCTGGAAGGCGGTGGACTGGAAGGTGTTGACCTCCACGGTCAGGCCGGACTCCGCCTCGAAGAGCCCGACGCTCTCGGCGATGGCCTCCTGCTGGGCGGGGTTGGCCCGGTTGGAGGCCAGGGTGACCAGGTTCGGGTCCCCGCGCCGGCCCGCGCCGCACCCCGCCAGGGCGGGCAGGGCCAGCAGCGTTCCGGCGCCGGCCAGGCCGCGCAGCAGGGTGCGGCGCCCCAGGCCCGGTGGTCCCGGTGGTCCCGGTGCTCCCGGTGGTCCGTGGTACATGGGGGGCCTCCTTCGAACGGGGGGTTGCAAGCAGATGTGAAGGCGGTCACACGAACGTTTTAATATGTTCGACACTCGACCCCGGCCCTGTCAACAGGTACCAACGTTTTCCAACAGTTTTCCGGCGAGAGGATGGGTACCATTGACACCTGAGAGGAACCTGGAACACTAGATCCAACAGATTTCCACATTTTCGATCATGCCTGGGGGGGCGGATGCTGGCTGCGCAACGGCAGGAGCTGATCCTCGAACAGGTGCGGCGCGTCGGGGCGGTGCGGGTGTCCGACCTCGTCGAGAGCCTCTCGGTGTCGGACATGACCGTGCGCCGCGACCTCGACGCCCTGGAGGGCCGGGGGGAGCTGCGCAAGGTGCACGGCGGGGCCGTCGCACCGGACGGCGCGCGCACCGAGGAGCCCGGCTTCGAGGCCAAGTCCACCCGCCAGGAGGACGAGAAGCACGCCATCGCCCGGGCCGTGGCCGACCTGGTCGAGCCGCACAGCGCGGTGGGCCTGTCGGCGGGCACCACGACCGCCACCGTCGCCGAGTACCTCGCCGACACACCGGGGCTGACGGTCGTCACCAACTCGCTGCGCGTGGCCGAGGTGTTCCACCGGGCCGCGCGGCCCGACCAGACCGTGGCGCTCACCGGCGGCTTCCGCACGCCCTCCGACGCGCTCGTGGGCCCGCTCGCGCTCGCCTCCGTGCGCGGCCTCAACCTGGACGTCCTCGTCCTGGGCGTGCACGGCATGCAGGAGCGCGCCGGGTTCACCACGCCCAACCTCATGGAGTCCGAGACCAACCGCGCCCTGGTGGAGGCCGCCGCCTCCCTCGTGGTCGCCGCCGACCACAGCAAGTGGGGCACGGTCGGGATCAGCACCATCGCGCCGCTGGACCGCTGCGACGTGCTGGTCACCGACTCCGGAACCGACCCGGCCGTCCGGGCCGCCCTGACCGAGCACGTGGGCCGCCTGGTGGTCGCCGACGTGCGACCGAGGAAGAAGGAGGACGGATGAGGAGGACCTCGGCCCGGCTGGCCGACGGCCGCGAGATCGTCTACTTCGACGAGGGCGACACCGCCCGCGAACCCGCGCCCGACCTGCGCGAGCTCCCCCCGTCCGCGACGGGCGCGGAGATGCGCTTCGACCCCCTGCTGCGCGAGTGGGTGGTGGTGGCCTCCCACCGGCAGGGCCGCACCCACCTGCCCTCCAGCCACGACTGCCCGCTGTGCCCCTCCGCGGAGGGGCGCCTGACCGAGGTCCCGGCCGCCTCCTACGACGTGGTCGCCTTCGAGAACCGCTTCCCCTCGCTGGTGCGCGACGACGGCCGCGCCCTGGAGGGGGTCGGGGAGCTGGAGCCGTCCCGGCGCGTGGCCGCGGGCCGCTGCGAGGTCCTCGTCTTCGGCTCCGACCACGACGCGTCCTTCGCCGACCTGGGCCCCGAGCGGGCGCGCACGGTCATGGCCGCCTGGGTCGACCGGACCGAGGCGCTGTCGGCGCTGCCGGGCGTGGAGCAGGTGTACTGCTTCGAGAACCGGGGGCCCGAGATCGGGGTGACCCTGCACCACCCGCACGGGCAGATCTACGCGTTCCCCTTCGTCACCCCGCGCACCCGGAGGATGCTCGACTCCGCCGAGGAGTACCGCGAGCGCACCGGCGGATCGCTGTTCGCCGACGTGCTGCGCGCCGAGCAGGAGGCCGGGATCCGCGTGGTGGCCAGGACCGAGCACTGGACGGCCTTCGTCCCGGCCGCGGCCCGCTGGCCCGTGGAGGTGCACCTGTACCCCCACCGGCGGGTGCCCGACCTGCCCGCGCTGTCGGAGGAGGAGCGCGAGGACTTCGGCCGCCTCTACCTGGACGTGCTGCGCCGCTTCGACGCGCTCTACGACGCGCCCCTGCCCTACATCTCCGCCTGGCACCAGGCGCCCGTGCGCGACCGGCGCGACCTGGCCCACCTGCACCTGGAGCTGTTCTCGGTGCGGCGCGCGCCGGGCAAGCTCAAGTACCTGGCCGGAACCGAGTCCGGCATGGGCGCGTTCATCAGCGACGTCGCGCCCGAGACCGTCGCCGAGCGGCTGCGGGAGGTCGCGCCGTGAGACTGCTCGTCACCGGAGGCGCCGGGTACATCGGGAGCGTGGTGACCGCCCTGCTGCTGCGGGCGGGCCACGGGGTGACCGTCCTGGACGACCTGTCCACCGGGCACGCGGACGCCGTCCCCGAGGGGGCCCGGCTGGTGGTCGCCGACGTGCGCGAGGCCGCCGACGTGCTGGACCCGTCCGTGGACGCCGTGCTGCACTTCGCCGCCAAGTCCCTGGTGGGCGAGTCGGTGGCGGACCCGGGCAGGTACTGGCACACCAACGTGTCGGGCACGCTGGCGCTGCTGGAGGCCGTGCGGCGCCACGGCGTGGGGCGCGTGGTGTTCTCCTCCAGCGCCGCCACCTACGGCGACCCCGCCGGCGACGCGCCGATCCGCGAGACCGACCCGGCGGCGCCCACCAGCCCCTACGGCGCGAGCAAGCTCGCCGTCGACCACATGCTGGAGTCGTGGGCGGCGGCGCACGGGACCGGCGCGGTGAGCCTGCGCTACTTCAACGTGGCCGGGGCGCACCTGGGCTTCGGCGAGCGCCACGAGACCGAGACGCACCTGGTGCCGAACCTGCTGCGGGTGGCCGCCGAGGGGGACGGGCACGCCAGCGTGTTCGGCACCGACTACCCGACCCGGGACGGGACGGCGGTGCGCGACTACCTGCACGTCGCCGACCTGGCCGACGCGCACCTGCGCGCCCTGGAGAGCGTGCGCCCGGGCGTCTTCCGCGTCCACAACCTGGGCACCGGCGGCGGGCACAGCGTGCGCGAGGTGATCGAGGCGGTCCGGCGGGTGACCGGCCGCCCGGTGCCCGTGGTGGACGGCCCGCGCCGCGCGGGCGACCCGGCCGTCCTGGTCGCGGCCAACGACCGGGCCCGCGAGGAGCTGGGCTGGACGCCGGGGCGCACGCTGGACGAGACCGTCGCCGACGCCTGGGAGTTCGTCCTGGCGCGGCGCGGCACGGCCTGACCCCCCATCGCACAGCAGGAAGGCAGGACCTCGTGGACGACGTGACGACCGCGTTCCACTCGGCGTTCGGGTACGGGCCCGAGGGCGTGTGGACCGCGCCGGGACGGATCAACCTCATCGGCGAGCACACCGACTACAACGACGGGTTCGTGCTCCCGTTCGCCCTGCCCCACGCGCTGACGGCCTCGGCCGCCCGGCGGACGGACGGGCGGGTGCGGCTGCTCTCCCGGCAGTCGGCGGAGGAGTACGCGGCCCCGCTGGGCGACCTGGTCCCCGGCGCGGTGCGGGGGTGGGCCGCCTATCCCGCCGGGGCGCTGTGGGTCCTGCGGGACGAGGGCCACGCGGTGGACGGGCTGGACCTGCTGGTGGACAGCACGATCCCGAGCGGGGCGGGCCTGTCCTCGTCGGCCGCGCTGTCGTGCGCGACCGTCATGGCCGCGGCCTCCCTGTACGGGGCCGACCTCGCGCCGGGCGAGGTGGCCCGGCTGGCCCAGCGGGTGGAGAACGACTTCGTGGGCATGCCCTGCGGGATCCTGGACCAGTCCGCGTCCATGCTCTCCACCGAGGGGCACGCCCTGTTCATGGACACGCGCACCCTGGAGACCGAGCAGGTGCCCTTCGACCCCTCCGCGGAGGGGCTGACCGTCCTGGTGGTCGACACCCGCGCCCCGCACCGGCACGTGGACGGCGCCTACGCCGAGCGCCGCCGCTCGTGCGAGGAGGCCGCGCGCGCCCTGGGGGTGGCGGCCCTGCGCGACGTCACCGACCTGCCGGCCGCCCTGGCCGCGCTGCCCGACGACGTGTCCCGCCGCCGGGTGCGCCACGTGGTGACCGAGAACGAGCGGGTGCTGCGGTCCGTGGACCTGCTCCGGTCCGGGCGCACGCGGGAGGTGGGGCCGCTGCTCACCGCCTCCCACGCCTCGCTGCGCGACGACTACGAGGTGAGCGTCCCCGAGGTGGACACCGCGGTGGACTCCCTCCTGGCCGCGGGCGCGCTGGGGGCCAGGATCACCGGCGGCGGCTTCGGCGGGTGCGTGGTCGCCCTGGTGGAGACCGAGCGCGTGGAGGGCTGCGGGAAGGCGGTGCTGGAGGCCTACCGGGAACGGGGCTTCGAGGAACCGGCCGTGTTCGGGGCCCTGCCGTCCGAGGGGGCGCGCCGCCTGCACCCCTGAGGCGCCGGGCGGGAACGGTCGGGAAACCGCACGCGGGCGGCCCCGCCCGAGGTTATGGGAGCGCTTCCATGGACAATGGTGAGACGGTAGACACACGGGACGAGGGAGTACGCATGGGACTCAGGTTCGGTCTGCTGGGCACGGGTTACTGGGCCGCGGAGACGCACGCCGCGGCGCTGGACGCCCATCCCGGCGCCACCCTGGCTGGGGTGTGGGGACGCGACGAGGCCAAGGCGGCGACGCTCGCCGAGCGCTACGGGACCAGGGCCTACGCGGACTTCGAGGCGCTGCTGGACGACGTGGACGCCGTGGCGGTCGCGCTGCCGCCCCACATCCAGGGCAACCTGGCCCTGCGCGCCGCGCGGGCCGGGAAGCACCTGCTGCTGGACAAGCCGCTGGCGCTGTCGACCCTGGAGGCCGACGCCGTGGTCGCCGAGACCGAGGCGCGCGGGCTGGCGTCGGTGGTCTTCTTCACCAGCCGCTTCTCCGAGAACGTGGTGGAGTTCGTGGACTCGGCCGCGGCGGAGGGCGGCTGGAACGGTGTGCGGGCGACGCTGTTCGCCTCGATCTTCGAGCCCGGCAACCCCTACGGCGGCTCGCGCTGGCGCCAGCAGAAGGGCGGCCTGTGGGACGTGGGCCCGCACGTGCTGTCACTGGTGCTGCCGGTCCTCGGCCCGGTCACGCAGGTGACGGCGATGGCGGGGCCGCGGGACACCGTGCACATGCTCACCCGGCACGAGAGCGGCGCGGTCGGCTCGTTCGCGGTGACCGTGAACGCGGCCCCCGAGGCGAAGACCTTCGAGGTCGTGCTGCACGGCGAGCGCGGCTGGGTGCCGGTGCCGGGCGGTGACCGGAGCCCGGTGGAGGCGTTCGGCGCGGCGGTCGACCGGCTGCTGGCGCAGGTGGAGGGGACGGTCGGCGACCCCTGCGACGTGCGCTTCGGCCGGGACGTGGTGGCCGTGCTGGAGGCCGCCGAGGCCTCGGTGCGCCTGGGCCGGGCCGTGGGCGTGGACGAGGCCGCCGGACAGCGGTCCGGCGGCACTCGGCCGCTGAGCTAGGCGGTGCGGCCCTTGGCTCCCCTGGAGCCCCTGGAGTAGAAGCCGTCGGCGAGGTAGACGATCGCTGCGGCCACCAGCACCTGGATGATCAGCGTGATGATCCATCCGGCGCCGAAGATGCCCGCGGCGATCCAGCCGCCGACGAAGGCGGCCACGATGCCCAGGATCAGGGTGAGCCAGATCGGCAGGTGCTGTTTGCCGGGGACGATGAGGCGTCCCAGTGCGCCGACGATCAGGCCGACGACGATCGCACTGATGATTCCGGTGATCTCCATCTGTTCCTCCCGGATGTTGACGCCCTCACCCCCTGCCCGCTCGGTGGGGGCGGCGACACGCGGGACACGCGCCCCGAACCAAGGCTTTGCGAGTTCCGGAGCGGGCCGTTACCCGCCCTGCACATGCATCTGCACGTTCGGTTGCTTTGCGGGCACGAAGAGTCATACGGCGCGCGTTGCAGCACTCCACGGCCTCCGCCTGTCGGCCCGTGGCCGCCAGGGCGCGCATCCGGTAGCAGGCGAGGGCGCCGTCCCCCGGCCACCGGTCGGCGTCGTCGGCCAGCCTCTCCAGGACCGCCCCGTACTCGCCGAGCCCGGTCTGGGCCTCGGCCCACCGGACCAGCACCCGCAGCCGGAACGCCGCGATCCTGCGGCGGAGGGCGTCGGCCCACGCTCCGCGCACCTCCGCGAGCGGTTCGCCCTCCCACAGCGCCAGCGCCTGCCCCAGCAGGCCCGCGGCGACGCGGCGCTCGCCCCCGCCCAACCGCGTACCGGCCTCCTCGTACAGCCGCCGGACGCGGTTGTAGTCCACCGCCTCCGGGGCGATCTCCAGGACGTAGCCCTGGGAGCGCGACACGAGCAGCGGGTCCGCTCCCGCGTCGCGCAGCCGGTTGCGGATACGCGTCATGGCGGAGTAGACGCTGGGTCTGATGGAGGGGGAGGCGTCGTTTCCCCACACGTGGCGGATCAGCGTGTGCGTCGGCACGACCTCGCCCGCGGAATGGGCGAGGACGGTGAGGATAAGGCGTTCCTTGGGGGAGCCGGGGACCACGGTCCGCCCGTTGACGAGTATGCGGGGAGCCTGGGCGAGAAGGCGTATCTCCACGTGGTCACCACCCAACACCGGACCATCATCACACCGCGCGTGAGGGAATGCCAGGGCCGCGGATAAGGACTGGTCCCGAACTGTCCGGCCGCAGGCCCGCGGTCAGCGCGAACGCCGCACAAACCTTCTCTCGGACAGAAAATCCTCACCTCCGGGTACACATTCCCGAATTCGGTGGATAAGCTCATCGCAAATGCACGGAAGAAAGGCACGGTATTGTGGGCGTCCTTCTGCGCGTTCGTTCGCACGTGCAGAAGGAACGGCGGCCGTCCACCTACCAGCTCCCGACCGCCTGGAGGGCCAGGAGGAGGAGGCCGCGCGTGATGGACTCGGGCATCGGCCGGTCCACGCGCAGGGCGGCGTAGAGGACGGTCATCGGCAGTGCCACCAGGGCCGCGACGGCGAGGAGCCCCACACCCTCGGCCAGCGGCGCGGCGAGCGCTCCCACGCTGATCACGCCGAGCGCGGGGTCGGCCGTGAGCGCGGTCAGGACGGCGACCGCGAGGGCGAGGGCCGCCACGACCAGCAGCGTCGTCCAGAGCACCCGGTGGCCGCCGAGCCAGCGGGTCAGCGCGCGGCCGAGCACGTGCAGCGGCTTGACCACGAGCCACAGCAGCACCGGTGCGAGCAGGAGGCTCACGAGCAGCACGGAGACCATGCCGTCCTGGGAGGTCGCGAGCACGCCCATGGAGTGCGCGGTCGCCAGCACCACGAACACCAGGGCCCAGGCCAGCGCGTAGAAGCCGAGCGCGATGAGGCTGCGTGTCCGCAGCACGCGCCTGCGCGCGGTCGAGAACTCCTCCCGGGGCGGGCCCCCGGTTCCAGCGGTCCTGGCGGTCGCGTCCATGCCTGGCCTTTCTTTCCTCAGGGGCATCGGCTCTCCTCGGGAACACCGGCTCTTCTCAAGGGGCACCGGCTCTCCACAGCCGCACCGGCGGCCCCGCGGCGCGGGGGCGAGGGTGCCGACAGCGGATGCGACGCACGCGCCGACCGGACGGTTCTGCCCTTCGCAGAACGCCTGTGGACGACTCCCCCACGGGGCGGCGGCGGCGTAGGCTCGTCAGGAAAGACCGTCGCGCACGACAACCGTGGAGGCCCGATGACCGACGTCCTGAGTTCGCTGGACGAGGCCCGCGCGGGCAGGCGCGCCGAGGAGCCGCAGGATCCCCTCATGCGCGACCTCATCGGCGACCTGCTGCGGCGCACCCGGACCGGGCAGGGCCGCACGCTGCGCGACGTGGCCGAGGACGCCCAGGTCTCGCTGCCCTACCTGTCCGAGATCGAGCGCGGGCGCAAGGAGGCCTCCTCCGAGGTGCTCGCCGCCGTCTACCGCTCCCTGGGGCTGAGCCTGTCCGACGTGCTGGGCGAGCTGTACCAGCGGACCGTGACGGCCGGACTGATCCGGACCGGCACCGGGCTGGGCGACTACCGGCCCGCCGCCGTCCGGGTCCCCGCCGCCGCGCCCGCCCACCAGGCCCGGGTCCTGTCACTGGCCGCCTGAGACCGGCGCACGTCGCGAGGAACCGGGAAAGGCGACCCCCGGGCCGGGGGCGTCCCCCGGCTCCGGGCGGTCCCTACGCGGCGGTCCTCCCGGCCGCCGGGTGCGCCTGCCGGGTGGTGATGATCCCGTCCACCAGGCCGTACTCCTTCGCCTGCTGCGCGGTGAAGATCTTGTCCCGGTCGGTGTCGGCGCGCAGCCGCTCCTGCGTCTGCCCGGTGTGCCGGGCCAGGATCTCCTCCACCTGCGAGCGGACCCGCAGGATCTCCTCGGCCTGGATCTCCAGGTCGGCGGCCACGCCCTGACCCTCCCCGGAGGGCTGGTGCAGCAGCACCCGCGCGTGCTCCAGGGCCGTGCGCTTGCCCGCCGTGCCCGCCGCCAGCAGCACCGCCGCGGCGGAGGCCGCCTGGCCCATGCACACCGTGGCCACGTCCGCGCGCACGAACCGCATGGTGTCGTAGATGGCGGTCAGCGCGGTGTTCGAGCCGCCCGGCGAGTTGATGTAGAGCTGGATGTCGGTCTCGCTCGACTCGTAGTCGAGGTGGAGCATCTGCGCCATCACCACGTTGGCGACGTCGTCGTCGATCGGCGTGCCCAGGAAGATGATCCGCTCCGACAGCAGCCGGCTGAACACGTCGAAGGACCTCTCGCCGTGGGGCGTGCGCTCCACCACCATCGGCACCGTGTAACGGCCGCTCACCGGTCCTCCCCCTTCACGTACGTGGCGAATCCGGGCGCCCCGGCGCCCAGGCGGATACCGCCGCCGTTCATCTCCGACGCCGACGCGACCACGTGGTCGACGAACCCGTACTCCCTGGCCTCCTGAGCGGTGAACCAGGCGTCGCGGTGCTGGTCCCGGGAGATGGCCTCCTCGGTCTGGCCGGTGTGCCTGGCGATCAGCCGCACCATGGTCTGCTTGGTGTGCGCCAGGTTCTCGGCCTGGATGGCGATGTCGGCGGCCGTCCCGCCGAGGCCGCCGGAGGGCTGGTGCATCATGATCCGCGCGTGCGGCAGGCTGTAGCGCTTGCCCGGCGTGCCGACGCAGGCCAGGAACTGGCCCATGCTGGCCGCGAACCCCATGACCAGGGTGGACACGTCGTTGGGCACGAAGTTCATCACGTCGTAGATGGCCAGCCCGGCCGACACCGATCCGCCGGGGCTGTTGACGGCGAGCGTGATGTCCTTGCGCGGGTCCTCGTCGGCGAGCAGCAGGATCTGCGCGCACACCCGGTTGGCGCTGGTCTCGTCGACCTGCGTGCCCAGCAGCACGATGCGGCTGCGCAGCAGGCGCGCGGCCAGCTGGTCGTCGAAGGCACCGCCGGAGGTCTCGTCCGAGGCGGCGACATGGGTCGGCATGGCACTCTCCTTCCCCGGCCCCTCGCGGGCCGGTGATCCCAGCCTGCGGCGGTGGAGAGGGCGACTTCCACTGTTTCGGCCCGGGGCAGATCTGCCCATGGCAGAGGCCCCGGACGCACGGCCTTCCGGACCCGTCGGGGAGGACCGGACGGGCTCGGGGCTCAGGTCTCGTCGAGGGCCTCGCGCAGGTCGCGCAGCAGGGTGAGCACCATCGGCCGCAGCGACGGCCTTATGGCGTCGAACACCTGGCGCTGCTTGCGCTCCATGTCCCTGCGGCGGATCGCGAGCACCCGCTCGCCCTCCTCGGTGATGGTCACCACGGTGCTGCGCTCGTCGCGCTCGGAGCGGCGGCGCGCCATCATGCCCTTGCGTTCCAGCTGTTGGATCATGCGGGTGGCGGAGGGGGACGAGACACCGACGATGTGCGCGACGGCGCCGACGCTGGGGCCGTCCATGCCGCGGACCGCCTCCATCAGGAGCGCCTGCGTGAGAGTGAGATCCTCGGCACCCCGGTGGCCGTGACCGCTGCGCGAGCGGGCGTGGATCGCCGCGTTGATGAGTTCGGTCCAGGCGCGCTGGAACTCCTCAAGCTCGGAACCGTGCTGCTCGGCACGGGGTTCGTGGGTCTCGTCGGGCACGAAACGGTCCTCGCATGCTGGGCGGGCACCGCGGGTCCACGACCCGCGCGGTGGTTTGACGTTTGTGTAGTCTAACTATTAAATAGCTAAAGCACGCAAGTTCACATACATCCTTGCCCCCACAAACCGTAGCGACACCTCTCATCCACTGACCGGTCGTCCACTGACCGGTTGTGGACGCGGTGCGGGGCAGTGGACGTCCGTCCGACACCAGGGCGGGCCCGGACAGGTCCGGGAGGGGCGCATTGACAACAGTGCTGATCGCGCATTTCATCGCAGCTGCGATCGCGCCGTTACTGGTGCGCCAGTGGGGCCGTAACGCCTTCCTCGCGCTCGCCGTCGTTCCCGGTGTGTCCACCGTCTGGGCCCTCTTCCAGGTCCCCGCCGTCATGCGCGGCGAGGCCCTCTCCGCGTCCGTCCCCTGGGCGCCGGAGTTCTCCCTCCGGCTCGGCCTGTACATGGACGGCCTGAGCCTGGTCATGACGCTCATCGCCGCGGGCGTGGGCGCTCTCATCCTGGTCTACTGCGCCCGCTACTTCGACGACTCCGAGCCGGGCCTGGCGCGCTTCGCCGGGGTGTTCGTCGCCTTCGCCGGGGCCATGCTGGGCCTGGTGCTGGCCGACGACCTCATCCAGCTCTTCGTCTACTGGGAGCTGACCACGGTCTTCTCCTACCTGCTCATCGGGCACAGCACGGAGCTCAAGGAGAGCCGCCGGGCGGCGATGACGGCCCTGACCGTCACCACCTTCGGCGGGCTGGCGATGCTCGTGGGCATGATCATGCTCGGCGAGACCGCCGGGACCTACGTGATCTCCGAGATCGTCGCCTCGCCCCCCAGCGGCACGCTGGTCAACGTCGCGCTCGTGCTCGTCCTGGTCGGCGCGATGTCCAAGTCGGCCCTGCTGCCGTTCAGCCTGTGGCTCCCCGCCGCCATGCGCGCCCCCACGCCGGTCTCCGGCTACCTGCACGCCGCGGCGATGGTCAAGGCGGGCGTCTACCTGGTGGCCCGGCTCACCCCCGCCTTCCACGACGTCGCCGTGTGGAAGTACACGGCCCTGTTCTTCGGCACGCTCACCATGGTCCTCGCGGGCTGGAAGGCGCTGCGCCAGTACGACCTCAAGCTGGTCCTGGCCTACGGCACCATCAGCCAGCTGGGCTTCCTCATCACCCTGCTGGGCGCCGGGACCCAGGCCGGCGCCCTGGCCGGGATCTCCATGCTCGTCGCGCACTCGCTGTTCAAGGCGCCGCTGTTCCTCGTGGTCGGCGTCATCGACCACGGCACCGGCACCCGCGACCTGCGCGAGCTGTCCGGCCTACGGTCGTCCATGCCCGTGACCTTCTGGACCACGGTCGCGGCGCTGGCCTCCATGGCGGGCCTGCCGCCCACCCTCGGGTTCGCGGCCAAGGAGCTGGCCTTCGGCGCCTTCGAGCACGGCGGCGGCGTCGACGTCGCCGTCCTGGTCGGCATCGTGGTCGGCTCCACCTTCACCGTCGCCTACAGCCTGCGCTTCCTGTGGGGCGCCTTCTGGGACAAGGAGAACGTCCCCCCCACGCCGGTCCACGCCCCCGGCCCGCTCTTCCAGGCGCCCGCCGCGGTCCTGGCGGGGCTCGGCCTGCTCGGCGGCCTGCTCTCCACCCTCGTGGACCCCTTCCTCGCCGTGTACGCCGACACCGTCCCCGTCGCCGAGGGCGACTACGTCAAGCACCTGGCCCTGTGGCACGGCCTGGGACTGCCCCTGCTGCTGTCGGCGGTGTGCGTCGCGGGCGGCCTGGTGCTGTTCCGGTTCCGCCACGAGATCGTGTGGGCCGGAACGCGGACCGCGCTGCCCGACGCCGACCGGGTCTACCGCCGGATGCTCGCCGCGCTGGAGAACCTGGCCCTCCAGGTCACCGGCGGCACCCAGCGCGGTTCGCTGCCGGTCTACCTCGGCACCATCCTGGTCGCCCTGGTCATCGCCGCCGGCTGGTGGATGGTCAGCGGCCGGATCTGGGAGGGGGACTACCCCGAGGTGCGCCTGTGGGACAGCCCCGTCCAGGTCATCCCGGTCGTGATCATCGCCGCCACCGCCCTGCTGACGCTGTTCGTGCGCCGCCGCCTGTTCGCGGTGATCCTCGTGGGCACCGGCGGCTACGGCGTCGCCGCCCTGTTCTACGTGATGGGCGCCCCCGACATCGCGCTCACCCAGTTCCTCGTGGAGACCGTCAGCCTGGTGGTCTTCGTCCTGGTGCTGCGCCGCTTCCCCGCGCGCTTCTCGGCGCCCGCGCTGCGCGGCCGACGGGTGTGGAACCTGGCCCTGGGCCTGGCCACCGGCGTCCTGGTCGCCGCGATGAGCTGGTTCGCCCTCGCGGGCCGACAGGAGCCCTCCATCTCGGCGGGCTACCCGGCCGCGGCAGAGGAGGCGGGCGGCTACAACATCATCTCGGTCCTGCTGGTCGACGTCCGCGCCTGGGACACCATGGGCGAGATCTCGGTGCTCGCCGCCGCGGCCGCCGGTGTGGCCAGCCTGATGTTCGTGCGCCGCCGCGCCCAGCCCCGCAAGACGCCGGGGGGACTCATGGCCCTGTCGGTCACCAAGCCGCCCGAGCCCGGCGACGGACAGCGCGGACTCGACCTCGGCGGCCTGCGGTTCGCCCCCCGCGCGATGCACGTCGAACCCCGGTGGCAGCACACCTGGCTGCCGGGCGCCGACGCCCTGCCCACCGGGCGCCGGTCGGTCATCTTCGAGGTCGTCTCGCGCTTCCTGTTCCCGGTGATCATGGTCATCTCGGTGTACCTGCTGCTGACCGGACACACCGCGATCGGCGGCGGCTTCGCCGGCGGCATCGTCGCGGGCCTGGCGTTCATCGTCCGCTACCTGGCCGGAGGCAGGTTCGAGCTGTACGCCACCGCGTGGGTGCAGCCGGGCGCGCTGATCGGCGCGGGCCTGGCCGTGGCCACCGGCACCGCGCTGGGCGGGGCGATCTTCGGCACCGACGTCCTGGCGGGAGGCGACGCCTACATCGACTTCTGGATCCTGGGCGAGGCCCACGTCACGGTGTCCCTGCTCTTCGACCTCGGCGTGTACCTGCTGGTGATCGGGCTCATCCTGGACATCCTGCGCAGCCTCGGCGCCCGTATCGACGAGCAGATCGAGCGGGACGCCGCGCAGGCGGAGACCAAGGCCAGGGCCGGGGTCCCCGAGCGCCCCGAGGAGGTCATCTCGTGAACGAGTCCCCCAGCCTGCTCCTCGTCATCGTCATCGGCGTCCTCGTCGCGGTGGGCGTCGTGCTCCTGCTGGAGCGCAGCCTCACCCGCGTGCTGCTCGGCTTCATCGTCATGAGCAACGGGGTCAACCTGATGATCCTGTCCATGGCGGGCGAGCCCGGCGGTCCGCCGATCCTGTGGCTCACCGACCCGGAGGAGATGACCGACCCGCTGCCGCAGGCGATGATCCTGACGGCGATCGTCATCACCCTCGGCATCACGGCGTTCCTGCTGGCCATGGCCTACCGGAGCTGGCAGCTGGAGGGCAACGACGAGGTCCAGGACGACGCGGAGGACCTGCGCATCGTCCAGGGCGAGGGCCGCCGCGCGGTGCGCCAGCGCTTCCTCAAGGAACGCCGCAGGCTCCAGGCCGACATCCGCCGCCAGCGGGCCGAGCTCCAGGCGACCATCGCCACCGCCGACGCCCGCGAGCTGGCCGAGCAGGCCCGCATCAAGGCCGAGATCGCACGGGCGCAGGCCGAGCTGGCCCGCTACGAGCTGGAGGCGGAGGACAGCGCTCCCGACGAGCGGTCCCAGGAGACCATGCGCCGCCTGAGCGACCGCGCGGAGTCCATGAGCGCCCAGATCCAGGAACTGCGCGGACGCATCCGCCAGGGGCGCAGGCGCCTGCGCGAGCACAGGCGGGCCGACCGCGCCGCCGAGCGCGAGCTGTGGCGCGAGCTGCGCCGCCGCATCCGCTCGCAGCGCAGGCAGGCGCGCCAGACCATGCGGGCCGAACGCGAGCGCCTGGCCCGCGCCGAGGACAGCGACCTGCAAGGGAGCGAGTGACCATGGGGACGGACTACTTCGTCGGTCTGCTGCACTACTTCATCCCGCTGCCGGTGGTGCTCCCGCTGTTCGCGGCCGGGGTGAAGCTGGCGCTCGGCATCCGCTGGCCCCGCCTCCAGCAGGCGCTCAGCGTCATCTCGCTGGCCCTGGTGCTGGTCATCGGCCTCGTGCTGATGTTCGGCTCCCACGCCTACGGCCCGCAGGTCGTGCAGGTGGGCGGCTGGGAGGCGCCGATCGGCATCACCCTGGTCGCCGACCGGCTCTCCGCGCTGATGGTCACGGTGTCGGCGGCGATCACGCTGGCCGTGCTGGTGTACTCCATCGGCCAGGGCATGGCGGGCAAGGCCGAGGTGGCGCCGCTGTCGGTGTACCAGCCGACCTACCTGATCCTGGTGGCCGGCGTCTCCAACGCCTTCCTGGCCGGGGACCTGTTCAACCTGTACGTCGGGTTCGAGATCCTGTTGACCGCCAGCTACGTGCTGCTGACCCTGGGCGGCACGCAGTCCCGGATGCGGGCGGGCGCCATCTACGTCGTGGTGTCCCTGGTGTCGTCGGTGCTGTTCCTCATCGCCATCGCGCTGGTCTTCGGCGCGACCGGCACGGTGAACATGGCCCAGCTCGGCGAACGGCTGCCCGAGCTGTCCACCGACCTGAGGGCGGTCCTCCAGGTCATGCTGCTGTTCGCCTTCGGCATCAAGGCCGCCGTCTTCCCGCTGGCCGCGTGGCTGCCCGACTCCTACCCGACGGCGCCCGCGCCGGTCACCGCGGTGTTCGCGGGCCTGCTCACCAAGGTGGGCGTGTACACGATCATCCGCACGCAGACCCTGCTGTTCCCCGGCGAACAGCTCAACGACCTGCTGATGGTCGTGGCCCTGGCGACGATGATCATGGGCATCCTGGGCGCGGTCGCGCAGACCGACATCAAGCGTCTGCTGTCGTTCACGCTGATCAGCCACATCGGGTACATGGTGTTCGGCGTGGCCCTGGGCAGCGAGCAGGGCATGGCGGGCGCGGTGTTCTACATCGCGCACCACATCACGGTGCAGACCACGCTGTTCCTCGTCACGGGTCTGATCGAGCGCCGCGGCGGATCGGCGTCCCTGGACCACCTGGGCGGCCTGGGCCGGATCGCACCGATACTCGCGGTCCTGTTCTTCGTCCCGGCGATGAACCTGGGCGGCATCCCGCCGCTGTCGGGCTTCCTCGGCAAGCTCGGACTGATCCAGGCCGGGGTGGAGGCGGGCACCCCGCTGTCCTACACCCTGGTGGGCGCGTCGGTGCTCACGAGTCTGCTGACCCTGTACGTCATCGCCCGGGTGTGGAACTACGCGTTCTGGCGGACGCCGTCCGAGGGGATGGTGGCCGAGCCCGGCACCGTGCTGGAGGACACCGAGACCGACGACCCCTCCACCGCGGCCCTGGGCCCCGGTGAGGCCGTCGGCCCGTCCTCCCGGCTGAGCGACACCTCGACCGCGGCCACGCCCGTGGTCACGTCCGTCGCCCTGCCGAAGAGCATGGTCGGCGCCACGGTGGCGCTGGTGGCGTTCAGCATCGCCCTGACCGTGCTGGCCGGACCGCTGATCGAGTACTCCTCGGACGCGGCGGTCGAGCTCCAGGCGCGCAGCCCCTATCTCGAGGCCGTTCTCGGAGGCGACCGGTGATCGACCTGCAGGAGAAGAAGAAGATCGGCCTGACCGCGCTGCGCAGGCGCCTGGGCAAGGTGCAGCTCCCGGTGGCGCTCGGCATGACCCTGGTGTGGATGCTGCTCTTCGACGGCTTCCAGCTCCGCCGGGAGTCCCTGGGCCTGCTCGTCCTGGGCTTCCTGGTGTCGGTGCTGATCATGCTGCTGTTCCCGCTGCCGCCGATCACACCGATCCCCCGCTTCCACCCGGTGAACCTGGTCCGGCTGCTCGTGCACGTGCTCGTCGAGATGGTGGCGGCCAGTTTCCAGGTCACCGTGCTGACCTTCAGGCCCGGGCAGGTGCGCAACTCGGTGGTGGCGGTGCGGATGCGCACCGAATCGGACCTGACGATGGTGAGCACCGCGATCGCCACCTCGATCATCCCGGGCACCCTGATCGTCGAGGTCAACCATCCCGAACGGATCCTGTACGTGCACATGCTGGGGGTGGAGGATGAGGAGGCCGTCGAGCGGGGCCGCCAGGACATCTGGAAGCTGGAGAAGCGCTTCGTGATGGCGCTGGGCACACACGAGGACATCGCCGCGCTGCGGGCGGGCGGATCCGAGGAGCTCGACGGGAAGGAGAGGCCGTGAACGCTCTGTGGATCGCCATCGGAGTCATGCTCGGCCTGGCGGCGCTGCTGGGCGTGATCCGGATGCTCATCGGTCCGGGCATCCTGGACCGGGCGCTGTCCGTGGACGTGCTGCTCGCCTCGGCGCTGACCGGCGTGGGCGCCTACGCGGCCTTCAACCGCGACCCCACGGTGCTGCCGACCCTGCTGGTCCTGTCCCTGCTGGGATTCGTCGGATCGGTCAGCATCGCCAAGTTCGTCGCCCGACGGGTCCATGAGGACCAGGAGCACCTCGCCACACCGACCGAGGCCCACCCGACCTCCGCGGCGCCCACCGACGCGGTCCCCGCATCGGAACGGCGGGAGCAGGAGAAGGGGGAGACCTCGTGAGCGACCAACTCGCCGCCGTCCTGGACTGGGTGGCGGTCCTGTGCATCCTGGCCGGGGCCATGCTCTCCCTCGTCGCGGGCGTGGGCCTGATCCGCTTCCCCGACCTGCTCTCGCGCATGCACACCGCGGCCAAGCCGCAGATCCTGGGGCTGCTGCTGGTGCTGGTGGGGATCGGTATCCGCCTGATCCCCGTGGAGACCAACGTCTTCAGCGCCGGAACGCTGGTCCTGGTAGCGCTCTTCCAGATCGTGACCGTCCCGGTGGCGGGCCACATCACCGCCCGCGTGGGCTACCGGACCGGGCGCATCGAGGAGAAGCTCATGGTCCGGGACGAGCTGGCCGAGCGCCTGGAGGCCGAGCACGAAGACGGCGCGGACGGCGCCCCCCGGTAGGCGGGCGGGCAGGAGTCAGCGCGAGGGCCCCGGAGGGCGGCTGAGCCTCCTTCCGGGGCCCTCGCCGCGTTCGCGCCTCGGGCGCTCCCCGGCCGACGCCGGTCCCCGCCTGCCTCACCCGCTCCCGGGAGGGCCGTCGCGCAGCCGGGTGTTCTCCTCCTCCAGGGCCAGGATCCGCCCGATCCCCGCGAGGTTCACCCCCTGTGCCGCCAACTCGGCCACCCGCCGCAGCCGGGCGATGTCGTCGTCGCTGTACAGCCGCGTGCCGCCCCCGGTGCGCGCCGGGGCGACCAGGCCCCGCTCCTCGTAGGAGCGCAGGCTCCGCGGCGCGACGCCCGCCAACTCGGCGGCCACGGAGATCGTGTACAGGCCCCGGGCAGGATCCGGCCGCCGTTCCGTCATCAGCACGCCCCTCCCGTCGGGACCGTCGGCGGGTCCCGTGCGCCTACCCCGGCTTGAAAAAACCTTTGTCGGACACAGTTGTTTACCTCTCCAGCATGAGGTATAAAACTTGCGTCACCTCGCATCAGGTTTTCTAGCAGAGCCAAGGGAGGTTTCCATGATGCTGATGCGTACCGACCCCTTCCGTGACATCGACCGCCTGACACAGCGGATTCTGGGCGAGGCGTCCCGACCGGCCGCGATGCCGATCGACGCCTACCGCGATGGTGATGTCTTCGTCGTCTGCTTCGACCTGCCGGGCGTGCGCGCCGACTCCATCGACCTGGAGGTCGAGCGCAACGTGCTCACGGTGACCGCCGAGCGCCCCGACACCGTGCGCGACCGCGGGTCGGTGGTGGTCGCCGAACGGCCCACCGGCACCTTCTCGCGGCAGCTCTTCCTCGGCGAGACGCTGGAGACCGACGCCATCCGGGCCGACTACACCGATGGCGTCCTGACCCTGCGCATCCCGGTCGCCGAGCAGGCCAAGCCGCGCAAGATCAGCGTCAGCAGGGGCGAGGGCCAGCCCCACAGCATCCGGGCCTGAGCCCCGGCGGCCCGGCCCAGACCGGGCCGCCACCCCTGAGCAGTGTCCGTGTCCCTCTCCTCGGGAAGCAGTGATCCGATGCCTTCCACACTTCGCAGGACCCGCGCGGTGGCCGAGCACATCCAGCGCCACGACCACCGGGAGACGACCCATCTGGCGTGCGTCCGTTTCTTTCGCGCCCTCCGGGCCTACGAGGCCACCTGGGGGAGCACGCCCGAGCGCCTCCGCCGGGCGCTGGAGGACCTCAGGAGCGCCACCGCGGACCTGACCGGCGACCCCGACGCCTTCCGGCGGGCGGGCCGGGGCCCCCGG
>ANAW01000024.1:0-36948 GCA_000340945.1 Nocardiopsis synnemataformans DSM 44143
GGAGCGCCACCGCGGACCTGACCGGCGACCCCGACGCCTTCCGGCGGGCGTGCCGGGACCCCCGGCACGGGGGCCTGCCGGACAGCCTCGACGAACCGCTGGCCGAGCAGTTGAGGGCGTCCCTGGGGGCTCCGGTGTACGCCGGGGCGGGCTGAGGCGGCGCCCCCAGAAAACCTGCTCGCGGGACGCATCGAAATCTGTAGCGGTGAGAGTAGACATCCGCCGGAAGCGCTGATACATTTCCTGTCGTAGCCACAGAGATCCACAGGGTGGACCACCGGATACGCCGGTGGGGAGCAGGACCGCAGGACCGGTGTCCCGCCAGGACGGGGGACTCCGCAGCAGGAAAGAAGGACGCGGTAGGGCTCGACCGGCGCAGAGGTGTTGGAAGGCGTCGGGAGCCGGTAGGACCGCAACACCGCAGTACAGAGGTAGAGCAGTACGCAGGACCGGTTTCCCGCCAGGACGGGGGATGCCGCGGCGACAAGGGAAACGCGGTAGGGCTCGACCGGCGCAGAGGTACTGGATGGCGTCGGGAGCCGGTAGGACCGCAACACCGCAGTACAGAGGTAGAGCAGTACGCAGGACCGGTGTCCCGCCAGGACGGGGGACTCCGCAGCAGGAAAGAAGGACGCGGTAGGGCTCGACCGGCGCAGAGGTGTTGGACAGCGTCGGGAGCCGGTAACACCGCAGTACAGAGGTAGGGCAGTACGCAGGACCGCAGGACCGGTGTCCCGCCCGCACGGGGGACTCCGCAGCAGGAGTGAAGTGCACGCAGTGAGATCGAGAGGAGTAGATGCCATCGAGGATCGCCCGGGTGTGGGGACGTCCCACTCGGGTACCGCAGGCCCCGGTTCGGAAGAAGGTGGTCCACGGTCACACAACCGCGATCCCCGCGCTCCCGTCCCAGTTCGACCTCGGGAAGCGGAAGACCGGCAGCAGCCGGTAGATGGTGTTGAACTCTCGGGCCCCAGCGCTGTTCGGCGCTGGGGCCCTCGGCGTGCGATGAGGAGAGAAAGAGAAACGCTTGTCCCGTCCCGAAACCGAAGACCGGTTCGACGATGACGACTACCCCGCCTACACCATGGGCCGCGCCGCGGAGATGATCGGTACCACACCGGCTTTCCTGCGCGCTCTGGGTGAGGCCCGACTGATCGAGCCCCTGCGCTCGGCGGGGGGGCACCCCCNGGATCGCCTCCCGCGCCCGCGAGCTCGTGGACGGGGGCACTCCGGTCGAAGCCGCGTGCAGGATCATCATCCTGGAGGACCAGCTGGAGGAGGCGCAGCGGATCAACGAGGAACTCCGCGCCTCCGAAGCCGACGCGCGGACCGGCGGGCGCCCGCGGCCCCCGGGAACGCCTGACGAGGGACGGGCCGGCGCGGACTGAGAGGCCGACCCCGGGAGGCCGCCCCGCCCGACGCCGTCAGGGCGGCCCCGCCGTGTTCCCCGCCCCCGCCGCGTCCACGCGGGTTCAGAGGCGACCGGCCTCGTCGTCGGTCATCAGCCGGGAGCGGATGAGGAACCGGTTGCCCGTCGGAGCCTCCAGGGAGAAGCCCGCGCCCCGTCCCGGGACGACGTCGATGGTCAGGTGGGTGTGGCTCCACAGCTCGTACTGCGCCCGCGACATCCACACCGGCACCGGTTCGGGCGCGCCCACGTCCAGGTCGCCCAGGCGCACGTCCGAGGCACCGGTGCGGAACTCCCCCGCCGGGTAGCACATCGGCGAGCTGCCGTCGCAGCACCCGCCGGACTGGTGGAACATGAGCGGCCCGTGTTCGGCGCGCAGCTCGCGGAGCAGGGCGGCCGCCGCCTCGGTGACGGCCACCCTCTCCACCGCCGCGCCGTCGGCGCGGGAGTCCATCAGAACAGTCCCATCGCCTTGTCGGAGTAGCTGACCAGGAGGTTCTTGGTCTGCTGGTAGTGGTCGAGCATCATCTTGTGGTTCTCGCGGCCGATGCCGGACTGCTTGTACCCGCCGAAGGCCGCGTGCGCCGGGTAGGCGTGGTAGTTGTTCACCCACACGCGGCCCGCCTGGATGTCGCGGCCCGCGCGGTAGGCGGTGTTGCCGTCGCGCGACCACACCCCCGCCCCCAGCCCGTAGAGGGTGTCGTTGGCGGTCTTGAGGGCGTCGTCGTAGTCGTCGAAGCGGGCCACCGACACCACCGGGCCGAAGATCTCCTCCTGGAAGATCCGCATGCCGTTGTGGCCCTCGAAGACGGTCGGCGCGACGTAGTAGCCGCCGGACAGGTCGCCGCCGAGGTCGACCCGCTCCCCTCCGGCGAGCACCGCGGCCCCCTCCCGGCGGCCGATGTCGATGTAGGACAGGATCTTCTCCAGCTGGTCGTTGCTGGCCTGGGCGCCGACCATGGTGTCGGTGTCCAGCGGGTCCCCCTGCCGGATCCGGCCGACGCGGGCCAGGGCGTCGCCCATGAACCGGTCGTAGACGGCGTCCTGCACCAGGGCCCGCGAGGGGCAGGTGCACACCTCGCCCTGGTTGAGGGCGAAGAGGGCGAAGCCCTCCAGGGCCTTGTCGTAGAAGGCGTCGTCGGCCGCGGCCACGTCGGCGAAGAAGATGTTGGGGCTCTTGCCGCCCAGCTCCAGGGTGACCGGGATGAGGTTCTCCGACGCGTACTGCATGATGAGGCGCCCGGTGGTGGTCTCGCCGGTGAAGGCGACCTTGCTGACGCGGGGACTGCTGGCGAGCGGCTTGCCCGCCTCCGCGCCGAAGCCGTTGACGACGTTGACCACGCCGGGCGGCAGCAGGTCGGCGACGAGCTCCATGAGCAGCAGGATCGAGGCGGGGGTCTGCTCGGCGGGCTTGAGCACGACCGCGTTCCCGGCGGCCAGCGCGGGCGCGAGCTTCCAGGTGGCCATGAGCAGGGGGAAGTTCCACGGGATGATCTGGCCGACCACGCCCAGGGGCTCCTGGAAGTGGTAGGCGACGGTGTCGCCGTCGATCTGGGAGGTGTGCCCCTCCTGCGCGCGGATCGCCCCGGCGAAGTAGCGGAAGTGGTCGACGGCCAGCGGCAGGTCGGCGGCCAGGCACTCGCGGACGGGCTTGCCGTTCTCCCAGGACTCGGCGACGGCGAGCCTCTCCAGGTTCTCCTCTACGCGGTCCGCGATCCGGTTGAGGACCAGGGCCCGCTCGGCGGCGGAGGTGCGGCCCCAGGCGGGCGCGGCGCCGTGGGCCGCGTCCAGGGCCAGGTCGACGTCCTCCGCGCCGCTGCGGGCGACCTCGGTGAAGGCGCGGCCGTTGACGGGGCTGGGGTTCTCGAAGTAGCGGCCCCGGACCGGCCGGACCCACTCGCCCCCGATCCAGTTGTCGTAGCGGGCGGCGTACTCGACGACGCTTCCGGGTTGGCCCGGGGGTGCGTAGATCGCCATGGAGGTCTCCTTCTTCGCGGGGCTCCGGCCGTGGACCGGCAGCCGCTCCAGGGGGAGCAGGAGGGNCAGGAGGGTGACGCTAGTCACCGCCACGTTGCGACCACGTTGCGGGCGGGTCAGCCGCCGAGCCAGCGCAGCCTGCCGCGCAGGGCGGCGCGGCGCGGGGAGGCGGGGTCGAGGGCGCGCAGCACGGCGGTCAGGACGCGGGGGTCGTCGCGCCACTCGGGGTGCTCGGCCCAGGCCAGGAGCACGTCCGGCGCGGCGTTGGCGCCCAGGGCCTCGCACACCTCGGCCTGGAGGCCGTCGCGGACCTCGGCCACGCCGGGCGCCTCCGAGCGGGGCAGGACGGGCCCGGCGTAGGCGTCCAGGGCCCGCCGGTAGGAGCCCTCGGACAGGTGGCGGCGCACCTCGTCGACGTCGGTGGCCAGCGGGCGGCACAGCCGGTAGGGGCGGGAGGCGAGCACGCCGGGGCCGAGGAGGCGGCGCAGGCGCGACACCTCGGCGCGGACGGTGACCGGGGAGGCGTCCCGCTCGTGCAGCCGGGCGCCGAGCGCGTCGCCGGTCAGCCCGCGCGGACTGCGGGCGAGCAGGAGCAGGATCTCGGAGTGGCGGGTGCTCAGGGCCAGGTCCCGGCCGTCCAGGGTGAGCCGGGCGCCGTCGCGCCCCAGCACGCGGAGCAGGTCGCCCCCGGCGGGCCTCCGGGCCCCGGCGCGCAGGGCGCGCAGCTCCGTCTCCGCCGCGGTGGCGGCGGCGCGGACCAGGGCCAGGGCCTGCGGCGAGGCGAGGTGGCTGTCCCCGGTGAGGTCGAGGACGCCCAGGAGGGCGCCGGTGCCGGGGTCGTGCAGGGGCGCCGCGGAGCAGCTCCAGTGCTGCACGCCCCGGGCGAAGTGCTCGCTGGCGAACACCTGGACCTCGTGGTCCAGGGCGAGGGCGACGCCGGGCGCGTTGGTGCCGACCGCGTGCTCGTGCCAGTTGGCGCCCTCGACGAAGCACATGTCCTCGGCGCGGCTGCGGAGCCGGTGGTCGCCCTCCACCCACAGCAGGCGGCCCGAGGCGTCGCCCACCGCGACGATCTGGGGGCCGGGCGCGGTGTCCACGAGCAGGTGCCGCAGCAGCGGCATGACGGCGGCCAGCGGGTGCGCGTCGCGGTGGTCTCGCAGGGCGGGGCCGGTGAGCTCCACCCGGGGCAGCGCGGTGTCGGGGTCCACGCCGTGCAGGGCGCTGCGCCGCCAGGAGGCGCCGACGACGGGGCGGACCGGGCCGCTGACCCGGCCGGAGTCGGTGAAGCGCGTGTGCGCGACCGCCACGTCCCGGCGCACGGCCTCGGGGTCGGCGTCCCACGGCCACGCGTTCCACGGTCCCGGCATGCGCGCTTCCCTCCGCCGAGGCGACGGCGGGCCGTGCCGACGGACCGCCCGACACCCTGATTGAATCCGCGCCCGCCCCTTCTGACAAGGGGTCGCGGCGAACCGGCCGGTCAGCGTCGCCCCGTCCCGGTGCGGGCCCGCACCGGGACGGGCGCCCCCGCTCCGGAGTCCGGCACCCGGAATCCGGCAGCCGGAATCCGGCAGCCGGAGGTCGGTACCCGGAGTCCGAACGTGTCGTTCGGGAGAACCAACACCGCGTTCGCCCCGTCCTACGGGACACGAACCCGCTCCCCCGCCCGGGGATTCGCACGCACCGCTGGAGGCCTCCCGTGTCCGCCCACTTCCCGCCCCCGCCCCCTCCTCCGCGCATCCGGGTGGACTCCCGGGAGCTGCGCCCCGGACGCCTCGGGTACGCCGTGGGCGCGGCGTTCATCGTGCTCGGGATCGTCGCGGGCGTCGTCGGCTTCGGCGTCATGCTGTACCGCACCGTGGCGCTGCCCGAGTTCTCCGCCCGGGTGGAGGGGTCCGCGGAGGCCGTGTTCACGGTCGTCCCCGAACCCGGCGAGATCGGCCTGTACTCCAGCCCGGCGGGCGCCGACGAGTCCGCCTGCCGGTTGGTCACTCCCGACGGGGAGGAGGAGTCCTTCGGCTTCCCGCCCTACGGCCACAGCATCGGGTCCGGGAGCCGGAGCTGGTCGCTGGTCGGCTCGTTCTCCCACGACGGGGAGGGCGAGTACACGCTGGTGTGCGAAGGGGACCCCGGGACGGTCTACGCGGTCGCCGAGGTGGAGGACGGCGCGGGCTTCTTCGCCACCATCACCGGCGCGATGGCCGCGTTCGTCGGCCTCCCCTTCGCGGGCCTCGTGGTCGGGCTGCCGATCCTCATCACCACGGGCGCGCGCCGCAACCGGCACAAGAGGAGGCTGCTCGGCGAGCGCGCGCGGTACCCGCGCCACTCCTGACCCGTCGGCCGCGGGCGCCGGGCGCCCCTCACCGCCGCGGGGGGCGCGGGCCCGCGCCGGGGACGGGCGTCCCCGTCCCCCGCCCCCGTTCCCTGCGGGGTCTGACTCAGCGCTCCTCGCGGAGGCGCTCCCTGCCGGGGCCGCACAGCCAGTAGGCGGGGTAGGCCCGCACGTCCTCCACTCGCCAGCCCCATCGGGTGGTCGCCGCCGCGGCCCACGACAACGCTGTCAGGTCCTTGATCTGTTTCGTTGCGGCGCAGACCCCGCCTTTGAGGGCGGGGACAGCCGTCCAAAGACGAGGGAAAGCGTGTTGCTCTGTGTAATAATCCGATAACCGAGGACCGCGCGGACGGACTAGCCTTTCGAGGCGAACCGTGCCAGCCTGTGGAGACCTCCGGGATGCCATGTCAACGAAGCAGGAACCAGCGCGCGCCGCGAGGTGCGTAGCACCACCGGACCGCAAGGCCCGGTCGGAATCTCCCTCGTTCACGAGGGAGAGGAAGTCAACAGTGTGCTCATGGGCAAACGGTAGCGATCGGCGGCCCCGTGCACCCGGGCATTGCCGAACTCGGGAGAGTGCGCCGGAACACACGCGGACGCCCGCTCAGAGCGGCTGCGGCTCCTCCCCGCCGGGCGGGTCCGCCACGAGCGCGGCGAGCGCGACCGTCATCGCCACCCGGGCCCGCGGGTCGTGCAGCGGCAGGTCCGCGACCCCGCCCATCCGGCGCAGCCGGTACCGCACCGTGTTGGGGTGCAGGCCCAGCAGCTCCGCCGCCCGCCCCAGGTCGCCGTGCACGTACAGCCAGGCGCGGAGCGTGCGCGCGTGGTCGGTGCCGTGCTCGGCGTCGTACCGGACCAGGTCCGCCACCGGGTTGCGGACGGGCATGCGCCCGGCCTCGGCCACCAGGCGCAGGCGGCGCAGCAGGACGGAGTGCCAGGCGTCGTCGTAGACGACCGCGTCGGCGCCCTCCGGCGCCTGCCCGTGCAGCGTCAGGCACTCGTCCGCCTCCTGCCTGCTGGCGGGCAGGCCCGCGGCGTCGGCGGCCCCGCCCACCCCGGCCACCACGCCCAGCCGGTCGGGCAGGCCGCGCAGCGTCGAACGCACCCACTCCACCGCGGGAGCGGGGTCGTCCCCGCACGGCAGCACGGTGTACACGGTGGTTCCGAGCAGGGTGCTGCGCCCCGGACGGGACCAGCCGAAACCGGTGGTGACCTGCTCGAACAGGTGCAGGATCGCGGCCTCGGGCTCGGTGCGGGCACGCGCCTGGAAGGCGATCACCCGCAGCCCCGCCCCGAGCAGGCCGATCCGCCCGGCCGTCTGCGCCGGGTCGGCGGAGCCCTCCAGCAGGTCGATCACCGACTCCGACTCCACCTGCCGCTCCAGGTCGCTGCTGACCCTGGCGCGCAGCATGTGCAGCCCGACCGTGTGCGCACCCTCGCTCAGCGCCCGGGACCGGTCCGCCTCCAGCGGGGCGTCGCACACCACCCACAGCGTGCCCAGGAGTTCGCGGCCCACCCGGATCGGCGCGGCGGTGCGCCCGCCCATGCCGAGTTCGGGTACCCCCGGCACGAACCGGGGTCCGGTCGCGCCCGCCAGCCGGGTGAGCACCCCGTCGGCGTCGAGGCGCTCGCGGACCCGCTCGGGGACCCGCCGGTCGACGAGGGTGTCGCGCCGCACCCGGTCGGTGCCGCCCTGGGAGGCCGAGTAGGCCACCACGCGCGAGGCCCGGTCCTCGATGGTGACGGGTCCGCCGACCTCGGCGGCGACGGTGTCGGCGAGGGTGAACAGGTCGCTGGGGCCGCGCCCGGCCTCGGTCTCGCGCCCCTCCAGGACCAGCCCGTAGACGACGCCGGAGACCTGGCTCCACGACACGGCGGGTTCGACGACCAGGAGGGCGGGGCCGCCCTCGCCCAGGCGTGCGCGCACGTCGTCGCCGGGGCCGGTCGCGGACCGGATGATGACGACGGTCGCGCGGGCCTGCTCGGCGAGGCGCACGGCCTCGGCGGCCGAGTCCACGCCGACGGCGAGGAAGGCGTCGCCCAGCTGCGGCACGTCGTCGGTGGGGTCGTGCATGGCGACGCTGCGCAGCTCCCTGCGGCGCAGCGGCTCGGGGCCGACCAGCCGGGCGCCGTAGCCGCCCAGGACGTTGACGAGACGGTCGAGGTGGATCATGTCCCCTCCTTTCTCCGGCGGCGGAGTTGTTCCACGGCCACAAAGGGACCTCACCTGATTGTCGCCCGAGGATAACGCCCGGTCCCGCGCCCGTGGACACACTCGTGATAGGCGGCGGCCCCCCGTGTCGGCCGCCGCTGTGCTCGCCCCGTCCGCGGACCCGGTCCGCGGCGCGGGCCCTGAAGACAAGGAACGTTCATGGCCAGGACCACCGACCGATGGATGACCCGGGAGGCCTACGAGCGGCTCCGGGAGGAGCTCCGGACGCTGCGCGCGCTCCCCGACGACGACCCCGGCACCGGGGCGGACGGGGGCGCGGGGGACGTACTCCCCGCGCCCCGCTACATTCACGACCCCGCCGTGCGGCAGGCGCGCGTGCACACCATCGAGCGGCTGCTCAGCGAGGCCGTCGTGGACGAGGCCGCGCCCGACGACGGGATCGCCGCGCCCGGCAAGGTGCTCACCATCCGCTACGACGGCGAGGAGGAGGACGAGGTGTTCCTCCTCGGCGTCCGGGACGCGTCCGTGGCGGACCGGATGACGGTGTACTCCCCGGAGTCCCCGCTGGGCGCGGCTCTGGTGGGCGCCCGCCAGGGCGAGCGGCGCACGTTCACCGCACCCCGGGGCACGGTCATCGGGGTCACGCTGCTCAGGGCCGAGCCGTACCGGGCCGCCGTGGTGCACTGACCCCGGTCGCGCGGACCCGCCGGGGACGGAGCGGGGCCCGCCACCGGCGGGGGCGCGGGGAGGGCCCCGACCGGGTGGTCGCCCGCCCGGGCGGGCGACCACGGGGGGCGGAGGAAGCGTGCGGAGGGCGGCGGCCGGGAACGCCGGGCCGCCCTCCGCCGCCGCGGCGACACAGCCCGCGCGCCCCGCGCCGCGACGGGATCGCCGTGGCGAACCCGGGAGCGCTCCCGCACGGAAGGCACGCGCCCCGCCCCCGCACCCCTTTCCGCAGGCGTTCCCGGCCGTGTCCTCCAAGGTGTTCCCCCGTGCCTTCCTGCGCCTTTCCCAGCGCGCTTCCCGGAGATTCCTCCAGCGCGCTTTCCGGAGATTGTTCCAGTGCCTTTCCCGGCGGTTCTTCCGATGCGTTTTCCAGCGCGCCCTCCGCGCGCGTCCTTCCACTACGGGGAGGGGACATCGGCGAGGCGCACGGGGAAAGGCCCGCCCAGCGGCCTCTCCGAGTGCGCCCGGACCCGGAGAACAGCAGGTCCGGGGCGCCCCTTCCCCCATTGCCGCCCGTGGCCCCGCCGCCCGCGCGGGGCGGCGCGGCCGGGGCGGTGCGCACCCTCCCAGGCCGTTGCCCACCGCGAACGGCTTCCGAACGGCGTTCGCGACGTACCCGGGCACCGGGGAAACCGCACGACCGGAGGAGGACGAAAGGCTTCCGACGCCTTTCCGCGCGGGAAAAGCCGGTTGCTCCGAAAAGGAAAAGGACACCGCCCCGAAGGCCCGCGAGGTGTGCTCCGCGACCCGCGCGCACCCTTTCCCGGGTGGCGGGACGATCAGGACCGCCCGGTTCCGGGTAGCGGGTTGGGGACCCCGTGGGAGCATGCGGGCCGAAGGAACGGACACCCGACGCAGAGAGGGCGATGCACATGAGCGCGGACACCGACGACGCGCGCTGGGCGCCGGTCAGGGACTGGCACGCGGCGGTGAGCGGACGGGACCTGACGGCGGCGAGGGCGGTCGTCGACCCCGACATCAGGGTCGGCGGCCCCAGGGGCTCCACACAGGGCGTGGAGGTCTTCCTGGACTGGGTCCGCGACTCGGGCATCCGCATCGAACCGGTCGGCTGGCACACCGTGGACGAGCACCGCGTCGTGGTCGAGCAGGACGCCGCCTGGCCCGGTCGCGCCGACTCGGGGCCCGAGGCGGCCCCGGTGCGCACCGCGACCCTGTTCGAGGTGCGCCACGGCCTGATCACCGCCGCGCTCCGCTACGACGAGGGCGTGGAGGCGGCCCTCGACGCGGCCCGGCGCACGCCCTGACACCGCCTGCGCGCCGGGGACGCGCCGGTCGCGCGTCACACGGCCCGGGGCGGCCGTTGCCGGTCTCGGTGCGCCCCGGGTCGGTGTGGGATGGGGGCCCGGGTCAGGGGGCCGCCGGTCTGCCGATGGTGTGGAGGAGGACGTGGGCCTCGTCGAGGCGGGCGGGGAAGGCCTCCGGGTTCTCGGCGAGCCGCATGGCGGTCAGCTCGCAGGCCATGGCGGTGTGGGCGGCGAGCACGGCGACGTTCTCCGCCGCCCCCGCCTCCACCAGGGCTCCGGCGAACCGGTGGGCGCGCTGCTGGCGGGTGAGCAGGTAGCGCGAGCGCAGCTCGCCGCTCTCCCGGAGCAGACGTGCCAGGACGGCGGAGTGGGCCGGGGAGAGCGCGGTGTGCGGCCTGACGGCGGCGTCGGCCTCCCGGAGCAGTTCGACGGCGGCGCCGAGGTCCTCGCCCAGCGGCCGGGGAGCCCGCTCCCGCACGTAGTCGCACATGCGGTCGGCTTCGGCCCCGTCGTCGGCGAACAGCACCTGTTGTTTGTCGCCGAAGTACCTGAAGAAGGTGGTCCGGCCGACTTCCGCGCGTTCGGCGATCGCGGCGACCGTGACGTTGTCGAATCCGTGCTCCGCGAAGAGCTGGAAGGCTGCTGACACGATCATGGCCCGGGCCTTACGCCGTTTGCGGGCGTGGAGCGTGTCGGGGGGGTGGTGCATGAGGCGACCCTATCGAGTGGGAACCCGGTTCTCTTTGGTACGCGGGACCATTGGGACGGTAGTCCTGAAACGCACCGCGGGACCGGGGAGCGGGAAGTCGTCTGTCCTGTTGTAGCGGGAACGCAGCCGGCGGGCACAGTCCGAAACCCACGCGGGCGCACTGGTTGGCCCGGAATTTTATTGCAGAGCGGGCTCCGTCTGACAACCGCCTTCCATACTGTGCGGGACATCTACCCGGAAAGTGGTTCCCCTCTCACCGGAGTTTGCCTTCTCCGCGGCCGGAACGGGAGCCATTCCGGATCGGTCCCCATTGAACATCTTCCGGGAAAACGTTCGGTTTCCTTACTGTTTCCCGGGTGGGGGCCGCGGCCCGCCGGGCGGGCGCGACCGCCGATTGTCAGTGGCCTGTGCCACAGTGGAGACCACGATCCCATTCTGGAGCTGGTCATGGCATATCTCCTGGTCATCGGCACACGCAAGGGGCTCTTCACCGCCCGCAGCGAGGATCGGCGCGCGTGGGAGGTGAGCGGCCCCCACCGGCTCGACGCCGCGGACTACGCCAGCATGAGCTCGGTGTACGCGGTCGGCGTCAACCCGCACAGCGGCCGCGTCCTCGCCGGAGCGGAGAGCTCGCACTTCGGACCGAGCGTCTGGTACAGCGACGACGGGGGCGCCACCTGGCACGAGCCCGGGTCCGCGCCCATCGCCTTCCCCGAGGACACCGACGCCTCCCTGGTCCGGGCCTGGCAGTTCGCCTTCGGCGACGACGCCGACACCGTGTACGCGGGGGTGGAGCCGCACGCCCTGTTCCGGTCCTCCGACGGCGGGCAGAGCTTCGAGCTCGTCCGCGCCCTGTGGGACCACCCCCACCGCGCCGACTGGTTCCCCGGGGCGGGCGGCGGCGCGGTCCACACGATCCTGCCCGGGGTCCTCGGCGCGGGCGAGCGCGTGCCCGGTGCCGTGACGGTGGCCATGTCCACCGGTGGTGTCTACCAGACCCGCGACGACGGTGCCAGTTGGGCTCCGGCCAACCGGGGGATCTCGGCGGTGTTCCTGCCCGACGAGGAGCCCGAGTACGGCCAGTGCGTGCACAAGGTGGCCGCCGGGCCCGGCGGCGTGCTCTACGCGCAGAACCACCACGGGGTGTACCGCAGCGCGGACCCCGCCGGGAAGGGGTGGACGGCCGTGGAGACCGGCCTGCCCACCGACTTCGGGTTCGCGGTGGTCGCCCACCCGCACCGGCCGGAGACCGCGCTCAACTTCCCGGTGGTCAGCCAGGAGGTGCACCTGCCGCCCGACCACCGGCTGGGCGTGTACCGGACCGACGACGGGGGCGGCAGCTGGCGGCCGTTCACGGAGGGGCTGCCGCGGGACCCCTACTTCGGGATCGTGCTGCGCGACGGCGCCTGCACCGACGGGGCGGACGTGCCCGGGTTCTACTTCGGCACCCGGTCGGGCGACGTCTACGCCGCCACCGACGACGGTGACGGCTGGCACCCGGTGGTCCAGCACCTGCCCGACGTCCTGTGCGTACGCGCCGCGGAGGTGTGAGATGCGGGTGACGGTACACCTGCCGGGGCTGCTGCGGGCCGACGCCGACGGCGCGGCCCACGTCCCGGTGGAGGTCGAGGACGGGACCGCGCTGGGCGGGGTGCTGGACGCGCTCACCGCCCGGTATCCGGGTCTGGACCGGCGGATCCGCGACGAGCAGGGGCGGCTGCGCCGCTACGTCAACGTGTTCGTGGACGAGGACGAGTGCCGCGGGGTCGGCGGGCTGGCGGCTCCGGTCCGCGACGGCGCGGACGTGCGCGTGCTGCCCTCCGTCGCGGGCGGCTGAGAGCCCCGGCCGCCCGGACCGGTTCGGGGAGCGGAGCGGTCCGGGCGCCTGACCGGTCCGGACGGCGAAGCAGCCCCCGCTCCCCGCCCCTGGCCGCGGCGGGGCACTGCGCGGCTCCGGCCGACACCGCCGTGGGGCGGCGCCCCGGGCGAACGGCGCGCTGACCGGAGCCGCTTCATTCGCCGTGATCTTGTACTCATAGCGAGTCTCGACCGCTCAACCCCGCTATAAGTACAAGATCAACGCAGGTCAGGCCCCATGCGTCACACTGGCAACACGTCCGGTCAGCCCGCTAACGGAAGCGCTCGGCGCGCAGGGGCGCCGGGCGCAGGTAGGTCAGGCTCCGCCACACCCACTCCAGCGGGCCGAGCCGGAACCGGCGCGCCCACAGGTGGGCGAGGACGGCGGTCGCGACGAAGTAGGCGGCGGCCAGGGCGTACTGGGCCAGTTGGGGGACCGTCCCCTCGAACGGGCCCATGACCGCCAGGAACACCGCCGTGCTGCCCAGGTACACCGTGAGGGTCATCCGCCCGAGCGGGGCCAGGGCCCCCAGCACGCGCGACGCTCTCCGGCCCCTGAGCACCAGCCACCACACCAGTCCCAGGTAGAGCAGGGCTCCGCCCAGGTTCAGGAACGTGTTTCCCAGGAGGATGACCACGGTCTCGCCCACGGACCGCACCGGCGCGCCGTCGGCGCCGAACTCGGTCGGGAAGACCATGCTGCCGACGAGCCCGAGGACCACGCTGAGGCCCTGGGCCACCGCGCCGAACACGAGCATGCGCAGCGGCAGGCGGGAGGTCCCCTCCGTGCCGGCTCCGGGCTCGGCGGTGAGCTCCGGGCGGCGGGCCAGCCACACGCCCACGCAGAAGAACCCGAGGGTCTGCGGGACGAGCACCGCCGAGGCCCCCCAGGTGTAGTCCTCGAAGAACGGGGAGAGCAGGAGGTCCGACACCGGCACGGCGGCGAACAGCACGGCCGCCGCGACCAGCGGTCGGCGGCGGGACCCGCCGAGCAGCAGCGGCACCAGCGGGGTCAGCAGCAGCGCCGCGACCGAGTACTGGGTGAGGATGTCCCCGTCGAAGACCGCCAGGTGCGGAAGTCCGAACAGCAGCCCCAGGACGGCGTAGCGGCGCAGCATCACCGCCGCGGGACGCCCGCCGCGCCGGGCGGCGGCCCGCCACGCCAGGACCACGCCCGCGCCCAGCAGCACCATGAGCATCGTCCTGGCCCTGCCCGACATGAGCAGGGTGAGGCCGCCGTTCACGAGCTCGGTCAGCGGACTCGGGACCCGGTTCCCCGACATCTCGACGGGGTAGACGACGGAGGACGCGTTCATCATGACCACGCCGATCATCGCGAGCGCCCGGGCGACGTCCAGGAAGACCACGCGCCGCGCGGGCGGCGGAAGGCCGGGGAGGGCGCCGCCGGACGCGGACCCGGCCCCGGTCGTGTGCTGTACCCCGGCCGTGTGCCGCGCCCCGGTCTCGTGCTGTAACTCGGTCTCGTGGTGTGACCCGGTCTCGTGCTGTGCTTCGGTCCCGTGCTGGACCTCGGCCGTGTGCCGCGCCTCGCTCATGCGGTGCCCTCTCCCCCTCGGACGGTGAACGGCCCCCAGCCTCGCCTCCGGACCCGTGCGCGCACATCGACCGAACGGTCGACGCCCGGGCCCGCCCGCCTCGCACCTTTGGCCGAGGCCCGCCGCGTCCGCGCGGCCTACGCTGGTCGCCATGGCCATGAACAGGATGTTCGCGACGCTCGGCGGCGGCCGGATCGGCGGCGCGCTGCCCCGGCTCGCGCCGTGGGCCGTGGCGTGCGTGCTCGTGGCGGTGTGGGTCCTGGACCTGCTGCGCGTGCACGGCAACTTCTCCAGCCCGGGCTGGATGGGGCCTCCGCACTCCGCCATGGACTACGCGCCGTTGGTCTCCGGCGGGGTGGTCTGCGCGCTCACCCTGTCCGCCCTGCGCCCGTCGTCGGGACCGGTGCCGACCGCGGTGACCGGTGCGGCGGCCGCGGCCTCGGTGCTGGCGACCTCGGCGGTGCTGTGGCCGCTGCCCATGGGGGAGGCGTTCGGGTACTCCTTCGCGAGCTCGGAGGTCGGCGGGCTGCTGGTGCTGCTCGTGCTGGCCGGGCTGCGGTGCGGCCCCTGGCAGATCGGCGCGGTGTCCCTGTGCGCCTTCGCGGCCACCCTCTCGGACTACGCGAGGGAGCCCATCCCCTACTACGAGAGCCTGGCCAGCCAGTCGCTGACGTTCGTGGCCGTGGGGCTGGCCCCGGGGCTGTACCTGCGGTGGCGGGAGGCGCAGCGGCGCTCCCACGTGGAACACGCCCGGTCCCAGGAGCGGCTGGCGATCGCCCGCGACCTGCACGACGTCGTGGCGCACGAGGTGACCGGCATCGTCGTCCAGGCGCAGGCGCTGCGCCACATCGCCGACCGCGACCCCGGCGCGGTGCGGACCGCGCTGCCCGAGATCGAGGCGGCGGGGGCGCGCGCCCTGGAGTCCATGCGCGGGATGGTCTCGCGTCTGCGGGAACCTGGTGACGTGCCGCTGGCCCCGGACACCGCCGCGGGGCTGGCCCGGTTGGTGACACCGGCGGCCGGCGGCCGCCCGGAGGTGGCGGTGCGGTGCGGGGGTCCCGTGGACGCCCTGCCGCCGACCGCCGGAACGGCGGTGCTGCGGATCGCCCAGGAGTCGGTCACCAACGCGCTGCGGCACGCCCGGGGCGCCACCCGGGTGGAGGTGTCGGTGGAGGCCGGACCGGAGGAGGTCGGGGTGCGGGTGGTCGACGACGGCCATGGGGCCGCGGGCCCGGCCGGGGGCGGGTTCGGCCTGGTCGGCATGGCGGAGCGGGTGCGCCTGCTCGGCGGCGTGTTCTCCGCGGGTCCCCGGGAACGGGACCGGGGCTGGGAGGTGGCGGCGCGGCTGCCGCTGGAGCGGGCGGGCGACGGCCCGGGACAACGTTCGACGGTCGGAGAGCAGGGGTGACGGTGATGCGGGGGTCCCAGGAAGCCGGAGGGGAGCGTGCGGTGTCCGGGAGCGGCACGGCGCCGATCCGGGTGCTGCTGGCGGACGACCAGGCCATGGTGCGGACCGGGTTCCGGTACATGCTGGCGGCCGAGGACGGCGTCGAGGTGGTGGGCGAGGCCGGTGACGGCCTGGAGGCGGTCCGGCTGGCGCGGGAGCTGCGCCCGGACGTGGTGCTCATGGACATCCGGATGCCGGGGGTGGACGGCCTGGAGGCCACCCGGCGGCTGGCCGGTCCGGGGGTGGCCGACCCGCTGCGGGTGGTCGTGGTGACCACGTTCGACCTGGACGAGTACGTGCACGCGGCGCTCACCGGAGGGGCGGTCGGGTTCCTGCTCAAGGACGCCGGACCGGCCCTGCTGGTGGAGGCGGTGCGGGCCGCCGCCAGGGGCGACGCCCTGGTCTCCCCCAGGGTCACCGTGCGGCTGCTGCGGCACTTCGCGGCGGCGCCCCGGTCCGCGCCGCGGGACTGCGGGCTGACCGTACGGGAGCTGGACATCGTGCGCGCGGTGGCGCGGGGGCTGACCAACACCGAGGTGGCCGGGGAGCTGTTCGTCACCGTGAGCACGGTCAAGACGCACCTGGCGAGCGTGCAGTCCAAGCTGGGCGCGCGCAACCGCGTGGAGGTGGCGGCCTGGGCCTACCGCAACGGGCACGCGGAGTAGGCCGAGCCCGAGAGGCTGGCCTGGGCGAGGGCGCCGGGCCCCGTCGCGCGGTACCGCCGGGCTCGGGAGGCGACGCGCGGCGGGCGGCCGCTCTCCGGGCCACGGGCCCTCACCGAACGCCTCACCCGGCCCGCGGACTCACGCCGCCCCCGGCCTGCGGACTCACGCCGACCCCTCCCCGGCCCGCGGGCTCACGAGGTGACGGAACCCGCCTCCCGCGGACGGCGCCGGTGCACCGCCCGGTAGCGCGACGGCGCAAGTCCGTACCTGCCGACGAACACCTGCCGGAGCGTCTCGGCGGAGCCGAACCCGCACCGCCTGGCCACCTCCGCCACCGGCAGCGACGTGGCCGCCAGCAGCTCCGCCGCGGTCTCGGCGCGCAACCGGCGGACCAGTCGGCCGGGCGGGCACCCCGCGTGGCGGGCGACCAGTCTGTTGAGCTGGCGCGTGCTCACCCCCAGCTCCCCCGCCAGGGCCGCGGTCCGCAGGTCCCCGCCCGGGTCCGCGCGAACGCGCGCCACGAGCCTGCGTACGAGCACGTGCTCGGGGTCGGGCAGGGTGTGCACGCTCATCTGCGCCTGGTTTCCCGGCCGCTGGAGGTAGGTCACCAGGGTCCGCGCGACCAGCTGCGCCAGAGCCGGGCCGTGGTCCTCCTCCACGAAGGAGAGCGTCAGGTCCAACGCGCTGGTGACCCCCGCCGAGGTGGCCACCGGCCCGTCCCGCACGAAGATCGGGTCGGCGTCCACCAGGACCGCCGGGTACCGCTCGGCGAGCGTCCGCGCGAACTGCCAGTGGGTGGTGGCGCGCCTGCCGTCCAGCAGCCCCGCCGCGGCCAGGACGCTCGCCCCCGTGCACACGGACGCGATCCGTCGGCTCTCCCTCGCCAGACGGCGGACGTGCGCGGTCAGGAGGGTGTTGGCGGCGGCGCGCTCGTGCCCCCAGCCCCCCGAGACGACCAGTGTGTCGAGCGGTCCCCGAAGCGTCTCCAGGGCGTCCTGGCCCCGGACGGTCAGTCCGGTGCCGCAGGTGAGGGCACGGCCTCCCAGCGTGGCGAGCCGGGTCAGGTAGGGAGCGCCCCCGGAACCGAGGCCGTTGGCCATGGCCAGGGTCGTCGTGACGGAGGCGATGTCGAGCAGTTCCGCGTCGTCGTAGCCCACGACCACGACACGTCGTGCGTCCATGCACCCAACCTAGGCGCACGCGCCGGGTATCCCAAGGTTTCGGACATCCGCGGACCCGGGCCTGGAGACCGGCGCCCCGGGAGTCGAGCGTGGTGCCATGACGGAGAACACGGCGCGGAGCGCTCACGAAGAACTCCCCGGCGGGGCCGCGTCCGCGGGCGGTGCCGGACGGAACGGACCACGCGGGACGGACGGACGCCCCCGGCCGGACGGACCACACGAGACGGACGAACCACTCAAGACGGACGGGCGACGCGAAACGGGCGGGCGACGCGATGCGGGCGGGCGCTCCCCGTGGCGCGCGGCGGGCGGGTGGGTCGCGGCCCGCTGGCCCGCACCGACCGCGGTCCTCGCCGCGGCCCTGGTCGTCAGCGACCTCGGCGACGCCCGCGAACTCGCCTTCCTCCTGCTGTTCCTGCCCGTGCTCTACCTGGCGATCGCCGTTCTCGACCGCGCCCGGGCGAGCTGGCTCCTGTTGTTCGGGCTGCTGGGCGCCCACCTGCTCCTGGGGCTGCTGGGGGTGGAGCCGTGGATCCCGCTCCTCGGAGCGGGCCTGGTGCTGGTCGCGTTCGGCCTGGTCCGCGGGCAGCTGCGCCGTCCCGGGCTGTTCGCGCTCCAGACACCGGCCCTGTTCGTCTTCGGCGGCGCCGCCCTGGTCACACTGCACGTCTCCCCCGAGGCCGGTGCCCGCGTGGTCGCGCTGGGCCTGATCGCGCACGCCGCCTGGGACGCCGTCCACTGGTGGCGCGACCGGGTGGTCTCGCGTTCCCTGGCCGAGTGGTGCATCGTCTTCGACGTCCTGGTGGGCGCGGGCATCCTCGTCCTGGTGTGAGGCCGCGGCCTACCAGCTGGCGGGGGCGTAGTCCTTCAGGAAGCACCCGTGCAGGTCCTCGCCCAGCTCGCCCCGCACGATGGGGTCGTACACGCGCGCGGCCCCGTCCTCCAGGTCCAGGGGCGCGTGGAACCCGGCCTCGGCCAGCCGCTCCTTGTCCGGGTGCGGCCGCTCGTCCGTGATCCACCCGGTGTCCACACTGGTCACCAGGATGCCGTCGGACTCCAGCATCTCCTGGGCGCTGGTGCGGGTGAGCATGTTGAGCGCGGCCTTGGCCATGTTGGTGTGGGGGTGCCCCGGACCCTTGTAGCCGCGGCCGAACACCCCCTCCATCGCCGACACGTTGACGATGTAGGTGCGGCGCGCCGGGGACGCGGCCAGGGCCGGACGCAACCGGTCCACCAGCAGGAACGGCGCGCTCACGTTGCACAGCTGCACCTCCAGCATCTCGACGGGGTCGACCTCGCCGATCCGCCGCGTCCAGCTGTTCACCGGGGCCAGGTCGGGCACCAGCCCCCCGGCGTCGATCGCCGTCCCGGTGCGCACCCGCTCCATCGACGCGGACCCCGTGGTCAGGGCCAGGGACGTGAGCACGGCCGGGGTGAGCGCGTGGGTCGCCGGAGCGTCCTGCTCCGGGCCGGTGCCCGCCTCCAGGGAACGCGGGCGCACGCCGCCCAGCACCAGCGGCTCGGGGAGGCCATCGCCCGTGAGCGGTTCGGCCTCGGCGTCGACCAGCGGCCCGTAGGAACCGGGGGAGCGGCGCACCGTCTGGGCCGCGTTGTTGATGAGGATGTCCAGCGGCCCCTGTTCGGCGACCGAGTCGGCCAGCCGCAGCACCTGGGCGGGGTCGCGCAGGTCGATGCCCACCACCCGCAGCCGGTGCAGCCATTCGCCGCTGTCGGGCATCGCGGCGAACCGGCGCACCGCGTCGTTGGGGAACCGCGTGGTGACGGTGGTGTGCGCGCCGTCCCTGAGCAGCCGGAGGGCGATGTACATGCCGATCTTGGCGCGGCCGCCGGTGAGCAGGGCCCGGCGCCCGGTCAGGTCGGTGCGGGCGGCCCGGCGCTCCCTGTTGAACGCGGCGCACGCGGGGCACAGCTGGTGGTAGAAGGAGTCGACCTCCCGGTACCTCTCCTTGCAGATGTAGCAGGGCCGGGGCCTGCTCAGCACGCCCGCGAGGGCGCCGCCGCTGCCGCTGGTGAGGGCGCGGCCGCTGGTCTCGTCGTCGATGCGGTCCGGCGCCGCGGTGGCGGTGGCCGCGAACACGGCGCTGTCGTGGGCCCGGCGGGCGGCCTGGCGCTCCTTGCGGCGCTGCTCCTTGACGTTCTTGAACAGGCTGGCGGTGGCGCGCTGGAGGGCGACCGAGTCCGGGTGGTCGCTGGGCAGCTCGCCGGCGCGGGCGATCACGTCCAGGCACGCGGCCAGCCGTTCGGGGTCGATCCGCTCCGCGGGGTTCTCCAGCTCCTCCGGCCGTGCCCGCGTACCCGTGTCCGTCATCGTCTCCGTCACCGCTCCACCGCCGCGCCGCGGTCGTCGCGGCCGGCCTCCCGTTCCCTGTGTCCGGTGGCTCCCGACTCGGGGCCATCAGGAACTGTATGCGCACCCCCGGACCGCGCGGAGCACGGTCCGGTGGAGCCGGTGCGCGTCAGATGGGAGTGACGGGTGAGTATGGAAGGGAAGACCGACACCGTGTGAGAAGTACGGATACGCGTGTGACGTGAGAACGAGGGACTGCCGCGCGCGGAGCGCGGTGGTCCCGGAAGCGGGGGGTAGGAGCCGTGACCCAGCACAAGGCCGCCGCGAGCGGGGAAGGCGGTCCCGGGCGCGAACTCGTGGTGCTGCTCGACGAGCGGCACCGACGCGTGGGCGTCGCCGACAAGGCCACCGTGCACACCCGGGACACGCCGCTGCACCTGGCGTTCTCCTGCTACGTCCTGGACGCGGACGGGCGGGTGCTGATCACCCGCCGGGCCCTGGGCAAGACCACCTGGCCGGGGGTGTGGACGAACAGCTGCTGCGGCCACCCCGGCCCGGACGAGGACCTCGACGCGGCCGTGCGCCGCCGGGTCGGCCAGGAGCTGGGGATGCGCGTCAGCGGAGTGCGGCCCGCGCTGCCCGACTTCCGGTACAGGGCGGTGTCGGCCGAGGGGATCGTGGAGAACGAGTTCTGCCCGGTCTTCTGGGCGCGCGCGGAGGAGGGACCGGACCCGGACCCGTCGGAGGTGGCCGAGTACGCGTGGACGGAGTGGGCGGACCTGGTGGCGGTCGCCGAGCGGACACCGTGGCTGCTGAGCCCGTGGGCGGTGGAGCAGATCCCCCGCCTGGACGCGCTCTGAGCGGTCGCGCCCCCGCGGCCCGGAGGCCGGGAGACGGGACGTCCGGGAGGCGCGAAAGGCACCGTGCCCGGGTAGGAACGGGGTGGCCGTCCCCGACCCCCTCCCTGGAGCCGCCCCCATGTCCGAACGCCCCGCCGGGCGACCGCTCCGCCCGGCCGCCCTCCTCCTCGACGTCCTCGACACCCTCTTCCCCCTCGCGCCCCTGGAGTGGCGGTTCCGGGAGGCCGGGATCCCCCGGGTGCTCATGACCCGCTGGTCGGACCACCTGCTGCGCGACTCGTTCGCCCTGGCCCTGGTGGGCGGCGACGGCGCCGACCGCTCCTTCGAGGACGTGGTCCGGGGCGCGCTGCGCGACATCACCGGCCACCAGATCGCCCCCTCCGCGGAGGACGTCATCGTCGAGGGCATGGCCGAACTCGACCCCCGGCCCGAGGCGGACGCCGCGCTGCGCGCCGCGCGCGGGGCCGGGCTGCCCGTCGCGGTTCTGGGCAACCACGACGACGCGCTGCCCCGGAGGCTGCTGGAGCGCGCCGGTCTGCTCCACCTGGTGGAGGACGTGCTGGCCGCCCGCCCCGCCGAGGAGTGGAAGCCCGCGCCGGGCGCCTACCGGACCGCCGCGCGGTCCCTGGGGGTCGCCCCGGAGCGGCTGGCCCTGGTCACCGCGCACGGATGGGACGTCGCCGGGGCGCGGAACGCGGGGCTGGTGACCGGCTGGTCCTCCCACCTGGAGGGGCGCTTCCCGTCGGTCTTCGCCCCGCCGGACGTCTCGGGGCGCGACCTCGCCCGGACGGTGGACGGGCTGCTCGCCCTTCCCGCCGAGAGTCCCTGACCGCTCAGCGCGGCATGGCCGTCTCCACGGGCTCCGGCAGAGGTGCTCCGTCGGTGTACTCGCAGGTGAGGTCGACCTCGACGCCGATACGGGCTCGGGCGGTGGTGGTCACGCAGGTCCGGCCGTGCTCGTCGGTGAACGTGACGATCTCGATACGGTCGTCGTCCGAGTCAGGGTCGGGGTCGGGCGGCGGCTGCCGTGAGTCCGGGCCGGGTTCCGTCCCTTCGGGCGGATAGTCGCAGTCGATGCTCGTCTCGTCGGCGCGGCCGCTGTGCGGCGTGACCACGACGAGTGTGCAGGCCCGCCCGTGCGCGTCGGTGATGGTGAGCATCTCCACCGTCTCCCAGCCCTCGTCCGGGCGCGGGTCGTCGATGGGTCGTCGGTCCTCCTCGACGCGGTCACGTTCGGGGGGAGGGGTCTCGCAGTCCGTGCCACTCTCAGTCTCGTCGCTCAGGTTCAGAAAGTCGTTGCCGTTGGTGCCGGAGATGACGACCACCGAGGTACAGGCGGCTCCGGCGGCGTCGGTGAAACTCACGATGTCAAAGGTGTCCGTCGGGGTGACCAAACATCCGGTCACCGCGACGAGCAGGCCCAGGGCTGGAAGCGAAGGAAGGAAGTACCGGGGAGGGGTGCGCATGTTCCACCTTGTCGTGTCGCTCGCCATCTCTGACGCGCGCGGGACGGGCCGGGTTTCGCCGGATCCGGCCGCGCGGCGCGCCGGACGCCGACGCGGTTCAGTCGAGGTAGACCTCGATGCCGAGGACGAGCAGGCCGACGAAGGCCGCCGTGAGCAGTCCCATCAGCACCTGGAGGGCCACCCGGAGCGCGATCCGGCCGATCGCCGGACGTTCGGCCGCGTTCTGGCGTACCGCCTCACGGCGGTGCCGGATCTCCTGGCGGGCGTCGTCGGGGCCGTGCGCGGTCACCAACCGTTCGGCGAAGCCGCGCAGGCCGTCCAGCGCCGCGCGCCCCTGGGAGCTGACGAGCCAGGCGAGGCCGTCGGACTCCCTGGCCGACTCCGCCAGCTCGGCCCTGTAGATCTCGGACTCCTGCTTCAGGACGCCCACGCTCTCCTGGAGTTCGGCCTTCTGCGCACGAAGCTCCCGGAGGTCGTCCCTCGCCTCCTCCAGCCGGTCGTGCGCGTCCTCCAGGGCGCGGGCCAGGCGCCTGTCCTCGCGGGTGCTGAGCATCTCCACGCCGACGTGTGCCGCCAGGATCACCAGGCCGAGGGCGATCATCCACCCACGCTGGTACCAGACCGACCCTTCGAGCGTGCCGACGTAGTCGCCGGACAGCCCGAGCATCGCCGCGGTTCCCACGATCCACGTCCGGATGCCGACGCGGTACCGGGCCAGGAAGCGGAGGGGCGCCATGGGGGATTCCCTTCGGACGGGCGTGGAACACGGGGGGCGACGCTCACCGGGAACGGACACGCTCTCCTGGTTGACGGCGCGGGGGAGGCGGGGGTTCCGGACCCCGCCCCCGCGGCGGCGGTGTTCTCCCAGAGTTCACACCGGCCCGTCCGGCCGGTGCGTCGGCCGTGTGACGGCCGTCGGAGGCTCTCGGGGCGCTCCTGCGCCCTCCGCACCGCTCATGGCATGTCCGGCCGCCGAACGGTCCTCGGCACCGGACCCAGTCCGGGGCGCCGGGTCTCAGGTGAGGTAGAACGGCCCCGGGCGGTCCTCGTGGGCGTAGCCGATCCGGTCGAGGATGCGCTGGGGCATGTCCGGCAGGGCCTTGGGCGGGAACCAGCGCACGTCCAGGCTCTCGTCGCCGCTGGCGTCGGGCGCCCCGCCCACCGGGCGGCAGCGGAAGGCCAGGTCGAGGAACTGCACGCGGTCGCCGTTGGGGTAGGTGAAGGGCTCCTGGGCGACCACGCTGGTGAGCCGCTCCACCTCGACCTCCACGCCGGTCTCCTCGCGCACCTCGCGGACCACGGCCCGGGCGGGCTCCTCCTCCGGTTCCAGGATGCCGCCGGGCGTGGACCAGCGGCCGTCGTCCGCGCGCCGGTGCAGGAGGACCTCGCCCTCCTCGCTGATCACCACCGCCGTCACCCCGACGAGGGGGAGGAGGCCGTGGCCGACGTGGCTGCGGAGCGCGAGGAGGAAGTCAGGAACGGGCATGGGCCCGAGGGTAGCCCTGGGACGTGTTCCGCGGGTACGCACCCTGCTGCGCGACGCCCGCGGAGCACGCCCTAGCCCCGCTCCCGGGCGGCGCGGAGTTCGGCGTACTCCTCGTCCAGGATCGACATCAGCACCGCGTCGTGCCACTCGCCGTCCCAGCGCAGAGACCCGCGCCAGACGCCCTCGCGGACGAACCCCGACCGGGCGTAGGACCTCTGCGCGCGGGTGTTGAACGCGAACACCTCCAGGGCGACCCGGTGCAGCCCGGCCACGGTGAAGGCGTACTCCAGCACCAGGTCCGTGGCCTCGGTGCCGTAGCCCCTCCCGGTGACGGACATGCCGTTGAGCGCGATCCGGTAGCCGACGCTGGCGTTGTCCGGGTCCAGGTCGATCAGCGCGCACTCGCCCACGGGCGCGCCGCCCTCCCTCTCGAAGACGACCCAGTCGGCGCGGTCGTGGTGGTCGGGCCGGGTCGCGGCCCAGCGCACCAGCTCGTCCCTGGTGAACTCCCGGTGGGTTCCGGTGAGGCGGCGCACCTCGGGGTCCATGCGCAGCAGCGGTTCGACGAAGTGCTCGCCGGTCCTGGCGTCGAGCGGTTCGAGGCGGACCCTCTCCCCGGTGAGGACGGGCTGGTCGCGGAAGACGTCGGGAGGCACCATGCCCGGGATCCCACCAGAGGGGTCCGCCGGGCGCAACAGCTTTTCCGGCCCGGCCGTCCGGCCCCGGCCCCGGCCCTGGCCGCGTCCCCCGACTCCCCGACCGCAGCCGTCCCCTCCGCCCCCGCGGCCGCACCCCGCCGGGGTAGCGCCCCCGCTCACGCCGTCGGCTCCCTGTACGATCCGGGCACGGTGTGCCGTGTCGGGCAGGACGAGGGGGACCAGGTGTCGGTCGGTTCGGGAACGGTGAGCTTCCAGACGGTCCGGGAGACCAACCTGGGCGTCGTGCTGCGCACGGTCCGCGAGCTGGCCCCCTGCTCGCGCGCGGCGGTCGCCGCGGCCACCGGGCTGAACAAGACCACGGTGTCCAGCCTGGTCGCCGACCTCATGGCGCGCAGGCTGGTCCGTGAGACCGGACGCTCCTCCCGCCAGCGGGTGGGGCGCCCCGGGGTGCTGCTGGACCTGGACGACTCCTCGATCGCGGCGATCGGCCTGGAGGTCAACGTGGACTACCTGTCGGTGGTCGCCGTGGACCTGCTCCAGCGCGAACTGGTCAGCCGCCACGTCCCCTTCGACGCCCGGTCGGCCGGGGCGGAGGCGTGCGCGCGGCACATCGCGCGCACCCTCGGCGCGATGGTGGCCGACCCGGCGCTGCGCGGGCGCACCGTGGTGGGGGTGAGCGTGGCGGTCCCGGCGCTGATCGACGCCCCCTCGGGAACGGTCACGCACGCGCCCAACCTGGGCTGGCGCGACGTGCCGCTGCGCGACCGGCTGTCGGAGCTGCTGCGCGAGGCCGGGGTGGAGGGCGTCCCGGTGCGGGTGGACAACGACGCGAACCTGGGCGCGGTGGCCGAGTACCGGGTGGGGTCGTTCGCGGGAACGGCCGACCTCGCGTACCTGACCGGCGAGGTCGGGATCGGCGCGGGCATCCTGACCGGGGGCGAGCTTCTGCGCGGCGTCAGCGGGTTCGCGGGCGAGGTGGGCCACCTGTCGCTGGCCCCGGACGGGCCGGTGTGCGCGTGCGGGCGCCGCGGCTGCATGGAGGCGCTGGCGGGGATCGGGGCCATCCTGCACGGGGCCGTCCCCGACCGGTTCCCGGACCACCCGCTGTCGGGCAGCGACGTCGCCGAACTGGTGGGGGCGGCCGTGGAACGCGCCGAGGCGGGTGACGACGCCGCCGTCGGCGCGCTGGAACGGGCGGGCACGTGGCTGGGCCGGGGCCTGGCCGTGCTGATCAACGTCACCAACCCGAGCCTGGTGGTGCTGGGCGGCTACTTCGTGCCCATGGGCCCGTGGCTGCTGCCGAACTGCCGGGCGGAGGCGGTCGCGAGCGCGTTCGCTCCGGAGGCGGGCGGCTGCCGGGTGGAGCTGTCGTCCCTGGGGCTGAGCGCGGCGGCCCGGGGCGGGGCCACCGCGATGATCCACTCGCTCGACGCGGGACTGCTGCCCCTGCCCGACCCCGTCGTCCCGGCTCCCGTCCCCGCGTCCGCAGCCGCAGCCGTCGAGGAGCCGACAGCGGAGCCCGCGGTGGAGCCCGCCGAACGCCCGACGACGGACGCGGCGCAGCCGAACGGAAGCACCGCGGACACCGCCTAGCGCCGTGACCACGAAGGTTCGCCGGGCCCGCCCTATCCGCGGTGATCTTGTACTTATAGCGAGTCTCGACCGTCCAACCTCGCTACAAGTACAAGATCATCGCAGGTCAGAACCCGTGCGTCACACCAGCAACCTTTCCGGCCAGCCGCTGGAGGACCGACACGGGGACCGCGTCCGCCCCCTTCCGACCATCGGGTCTCCCCCCGCCCCGGCATTCCCGCCCCGGCGTTGTCACCCCCGTGTTCTGGCCCGGCGCTCCGTCCCCGGGCTCCGCGCCGACGCGCACCCTACATGCCTTCTCCCATAGTGGACAACACATATATCCGCGCTATCCTCTAGCCATGTCCCTACGACACGCCATCCTCGGGCTCCTGTCCATCAAGCCGATGAGCGGCTACGACCTGAAGAAGGTGATCGACGAGAGCGTCGGGCACTTCTGGACGGCGGACCAGTCGCAGATCTACCGGACGCTCACCGGCCTGGTGGAGGACGGCCTGGCCTCCCGCCGCACCGTGGTCCAGGAGGAGCGTCCCAACCTGCACCTGCACAGCGCGACCGGCCCCGGGCTGGCCGAACTGGACCGCTGGCTCGCCTCTCCCCCGCGCACCCCGCCGACCCGGGACCCCTTCCTGGCGCGGCTGTTCTTCGCGGACAGGATGCGGACGGAGGACATCCGGGAACTGCTGGACGCCCGCAGGCGGGAGGTGGGCGGGGAGCTGGCGGCGCTGGAGGCGATCGCCGTCCCGGCGGAGGCCGCCGGAGTCGGGCAGGCGGTCCGCCTGGCCACGCTCTCCTACGGCATCACCCTGGCCAGGGCGGAGCTGGACTGGCTCGACGCCACCGAGCGGCTGCTGGAGGAGGACACACCGTGAGTGAGCAGCGGATCTCGGCCCGGCTCGACAGGATCGCGGCGCGCTACGCCGCCAAGCCGGGGGTGTCGCTGATGAGCCTCGCCGTGGAGCAGCCCTCCACCGGGTTCGCCTGGAGCCACGGCGACACCGGGCGGCCGTACTTCGTCGCCAGCATCACCAAGCTGTACACCGTCGCGATGGTCATGCAGCTGCGCGACGAGGGGGCCCTGACACTCGACACACGCGTCGCGGACCTGCTCGGCGCGGACACCATGCGCGGGCTGAACACGTACGGGGGCCGCGACCACGGTCCGGCGATCACGGTGCGCGAACTGCTGACGCAGACGTCCGGGATCCCCGACTACTTCGAGCAGAGGCGTCCCGACGGCACCACGTTCCTGGGCGACATGCTCCGCGAGGACGCCGCCTGGACCTTCGAGGACTTCCTCGGGATGGCCAGGGCCATGCCGAGCCGGTTCGCCCCCTCGACCCCGGGCAGGGCACACTACTGCGACACCAACTACCAGCTGCTCGGGCGCGTCATCGAGGTGGCCACGTCCGGTGACTACGACCGGGCCCTGCGCGGCCGGGTCCTCGAACCGCTCGGGCTGCACGACACCTGGCTGTTCACCCCGCACACGCTGGACCGCTACGACGAGGTCGCCACGCTCCTGCACGGCCGCACCCCGCTGCGCGTGCCGAAGGCGATCGCCTCGTTCCCGCCCGACGGCGCGGTGGTCTCGACCTCGGCCGACCAGCTGCGGCTCCTGCGCGCCTTCGTCGGGGGCGAACTGTTCCCCGCGCGGTACCTGGCCGAGATGACCGCGCACTGGAACCCGGTGTTCTCACGCCTGGTCCCCATCGACTACGGGATCGGGGTCATGCGGTTCAGGCTCCCGCGCTGGATGACGCCGTTCGCCCCGGCCCCGGAGATGGTCGGCCACTCCGGGGCCTTCGGGAACGTGCTCTACCACGTCCCGGAACACGGCCTCCACGTCTCCGGCACCGTCAACCAGATGCTCCCCCGCAGCCTGCCGCACAACATCCTGGCCCAGCTGGTGGCCCAGTTCCGGTGAGCCTCCCCGGAGCCGCGTGGTGCCTGGTCCTCGCAGCTCCGGGAGCGCACGGCATCCCTGGCCCCGGGTGTCGCAACCGCCGCTGGAACCCCAGCGGCCGGGACGGCCCGCCCGAGCGTTCGGGCGGGCCGCCCCGGGGTCGTCCCCGGCCCTGTGTCGGTCAGTCCGCGCCCGGAGCCGGGGCACCGCCGGTCAGGACCAGCTCGGCGACCGCGGTGCCCGGCCGGTCGAAGACCAGGTACAGGTCACGGATCCCTCCGGCCCCCCTCGCGTCCTCGAAGGCCGTGCTGACCTCGGTGAAGTCGTAGCCGTCCTTGCCCGCCGGGACGTCGGCCACCGCGGCGGTCGGCCCGTCCTCGGGGTCGTCCAGGCGGAGCCGGACCGTGCAGGCGTGCTCGGTGTTCACCGTGAGGCGGCACCCGGTGGCCCCGACGCCGAGGTCCACGTCGTGGAAGGCCGCCCACGCGCCGCCCTCCCGGGAGCGCACCGCGTCGCCCCGCTCGGGGGTGAGCGGGCACAGGGACGTGCCCCGGGCGTCGTCGTAGCCCGCGGCCGACCACGGCGTGCGCGCGTCGCGGGGCGGGATGGTCTCCCCCGGCACGTCCAGGGCCGCGGTGGCGCGGATGTCGGTCGCCGAGCGCCCGACCAGCACCTGGCGCGGCGCGTCCTCCACCACGAAGCGGTCGCGGGTGGTGTCCCACAGCGCGAGCCGGTCCACGTCGAAGGACACCGTGGCGACCGCGCTGCGGCCCGGCTCCACCCGGACCCGGGCGAACCCGCGCAGCGCGCGCAGCGGGGTCCGCACCCGCGAGGCCAGCTGCCGGGTGTAGACCTGCACCACCTCGTCGGCGGGCCGCGAGCCCGTGTTGGCGACCATGACGGTGACCGTCACCCGGCCGCCGTCCACGCCGACCACGGGGGCCGCGTACTCCACCGGCGTGTAGCCGAGGCCGTGCCCGAAGGGGTAGAGCGGCTCGCCCTCGAAGTACAGGTAGGTGCCGCGCGCACCGACGATGTCGTAGTCGAGCATCCCGGGCAGGTCGTCGGCGGAGCGGTACCAGGTCTGCGTAAGCCGCCCGGAGGGCTCGGCGTCGCCGAAGAGGACGTCGGCGAGCGCGTGGCCGTACTCCTGGCCGCCGTGCGCCGACCACAGGACGGCGGGGACGTGCTCGTCGGCCCAGGTGATCCCGAACGGGCAGCCGCTGCTGAGCACCAGGACCGTGGCGGGGTTGGCCGCGCGCACGGCGCGCAGCACCCGCTCCTGGGCGGCGGGCAGGTCCAGGTCGGTGCGGTCCTCGGTCTCCCGCCCGTTGACCATGGGGTGGTCGCCCAGGACGACGACCGCGACGTCGGCGGTGGCGGCCACCCGCGCGGCCTCCCTCGCCCCGGAGCCGATCCCGTCCACGGTGAACGGGGTGGCCCGGTCCTCGTCCTCCGTCAGGACGAGGAGGCCGTCCCGGACGGTGACGCGGCGACCGCTGTGGACGTGTGTGAGCCGCAGGAGGCCGTCCTCCTCCGCCAGGCGGAAGGTCTGGGTGACCTCCCAGGTGCCGGGGCCGGGCGCGGTGCAGGCCAGGGTTCCGTCGGCCCCCGCGTCGACGTACCTGCCGGTGCGCGCCGAGCGCAGGGCGCAGGCGCCGCCGCCCCAGTCCAGGAGGTCGAAGCCGGGGTCCTCCTCCACCGGAGCGCCCTCCGCCGAGAAGCCCTCACCCCGCGTGCCCTCCCCGGGTGCGTCCCCGTCTCGCGCGCCCCGCACCGAAGCGCCCTCCACCCGGGCGCGCTCCGTCTCAGGCGCGTGCCGCCGCAGGGTCCCGTCCGCGCCGCGCAGCGAACCGTGTTCGTCGGGGAAGACCGTCCGGAGCGGTCCCCCGTCGCCGGGGTCCACGATGATCCCGCCTCCGGACGTCCCCAGCCGCACGCGGTCGACGCCCTCGCGGAACACCGTCTTCACCCGCTCGGCGATCCCGGCGCGCGCGGTGACGGCGTAGGGCAGCGTCCCGCTGTACCAGTCCTCCAGCACGGTGTCTCCGAGCTGGCCGACGACGGCGACCCGGCGCACGTCGCGCAGCGGGAGCGTGCCCTCGTTGCGGAGCAGGACGATCGAGCGGGTGGCCGCCTCCCGGGCCAGCGCCCGGTGCTCGGGGGTGTCGAAGGCCCCGGAGCCCCCGGCGCTCCCGGCTCCGGTGCCCCCGGTCTCCGCCGCGCCCCCGCTCCCGGCTTCCCCTGCGCCTCCGTTACCCCCGGTCTCTCCCGCGCCCCCGCTCCCGGCTTCCCCTGTGGCACCACCAGCCCCCGCGGCCCCGAGGACCCCGCCCCCGGCCTCACCGTTCGGGCCGTCCCCGGCCAGCAGGTCCCCGCCCGCCCCACCGGGCCCACCGGCCACGGGGTCGAACTCGCCCAGCCGGATCCGGACCGACAGCACGTTGCGCGCGGCGCGGTCGACGTCGGCCTCGGTGAGCAGCCCCCGGCGCAGCGCCTCGCGCACGTGCCCGAGGGTGGCCTCGGTGCGGTCGTCGTCCTGGGTGAAGCTGTCGAGCCCGGCCCGGATCGCGTGCGCGTAGGCGGTGGGCAGGTCGGGGTGGAAGTGCTGGGTCTCCACGAGGTTGGCGGGCGCGTAGGCGTCGCTGACCACCATCAGGCGGTCGGGCGCGGCCGGGCGCAGCACGTCGCCGATCAGCGGGCTCAGGTGCGCGGGCCGCCCGTTGACCAGGTTGTAGGAGGGCATGACCGCCACGGCCGCCCCCTCGGCCAGCGCGGGCAGGAAGGCCTGGAGCTCGTACTCGTGCAGGACCCTCGGCGGCAGGTCGCTGGAGGTCTCGCAGCGGCCCTCCTCGTTGTTGTAGGCGAGGAAGTGCTTGAGGGTGGGCGCGAGGCGCAGCGTGTCGCCGTCACCGGCCAGCCCCCGGGCGTAGGCGGCGGCCAGGAGCCCGGTCAGCCACGCGTCCTCGGAGTAGCCCTCCTCGTTGCGGCCCCAGCGGGGGTCGCGCAGCGGGTTGACCACGGGCGCCCAGACGTTGGGCCACGCTCCCGCGCCCCTGCGGGCGAGCACCTCGTCGCCGGTGGCCCGGCCGACGAGGCGGAGCAGGCCGGGGTCCCAGGTGCTGGCCAGGCCGACGGCCTGCGGGTAGACGGTGGCCGGTCCGAGCCAGGCCAGTCCGTGCAGGGCCTCGGTCCCGGTCCGGAAGGGGCCGACGCCGAGGCGCTCGACGGGCGCCTGGTGCTGGTGGAGCAGGCCGATCCGCTCGTCCGGGGTGAGCCGGGCGAGCAGGTCGTCCACGCGCCGTTCGGGCGGCAGGGCGGGGTCCCGGTACGGCGGCAGGTGCGGCTGGAGGGTCATGGGGGGTGTTCGCCTCTCGTGCGCGAGGGTATTGTCCTTCGAAATCGAACCGCTTCGACTTCGATACCTGAGGACCTTGTGTGCCACATCACAGTGGAGTAATTTGTTTGTCTAAACGGCCAACTAATTCATAGCAAAATGGCCCTTCGTTTCCTACCCCCCTGGGCTCCCCGGCCTGCTCAACCGAAGGAACGACGCTATGCGCACCACCCCCCTGCGCCAGATCCCCAGCCGACGCCGCTTCCTCGGCCTGGTGGGCGCCTCCACCGCCGCGGCGCTCACCGCCGGAACGCTCTCCGGCTGCGGCTCGGAGTCGTCCAGCGGCGGAGGGTCCGCCTCCTCCGCCAGCTCGCTGGACGACCTGATCCCCACGCACATCCCGTTCCAGGGGGTCACCCCCGACATCCCGGGACAGCACGGCGCTCCGGACGGGTTCACCGCCTACCCGACGGAGTTCGTCCAGGCCGTCCCCGAGGCCCCGGGCAGGGGCGGGCAGTACACCGCGATGACCCCGCTGTGGGGACCGATCCCGCCCGGGCTGGGCGACAACTCCTTCTTCGACCACGTCAACGGGCGCCTGGGCGCCACGGTGGAGTTCAACTTCCAGGACGGCAACTCGGTCATCGACAAGATGAACGCGGTGATCGCCGGGCGCGACGTCGCCGACATCACGATGATCCCCGACTGGGTCATCAACCTGATCCCGCAGTTCAACCGGGCCGTCGGCGAGCTCTTCGAGGACCTGACGCCGCACCTGGCCGGTGACGCGGCGCAGGCCTACCCCCTGCTGGCCAACCTGGACAGCGACGCCTGGCGCTGGAACGTCTTCAACCAGCAGCTGCACGGGGTGCCCTGGCCCTCCGAGCCCTTCGGCAACTGGGTCCTGTACCGGCGCGACCTCCTGGAGGAGTACGACCTGGAGGCCCCGACCAGCCCCGACGAGCTGTTCGCGATCGGCGAGGAGATCAACGACCCGGACAACAACCGCTGGGCCTTCGGCGACTTCAACCTCAGCATGCGCCAGGTCTTCGGCGCGCCCAGGCAGTGGCGCTACTCGGGCGGCGAGCTCATCCACATGTTCGAGACCGAGGAGTGGAGGGCCAGCATCGAGTACATGCGCAGGGTGTTCGACGCGGGACTCGTCCACCCCGACATCGTCGCCCAGGGGGACAACTCCAAGGAGCTGCTCAACTCCGGGCAGATCGTCTTCAACCAGGACGGCATCGGCGCCTGGCACGAGGCCTACATGCAGATGCTCGGCGACAACCCCGAGTTCCGCCTGGACCTGATGCCGGTCTTCGGCAACGGCGGCGCCGACCCGGTGATGCACCGCAGCGACCCCTCCGCCCAGTCCGTGTTCGTGCGCAAGGGCATGGAGCCGGAGCAGATCGAGGAGATCCTGGGCATCGTCAACTACTGCGCCGCGCCGTTCGGGACGCGGGAGTACATGGACTACCGCTACGGCGAGGCGGGCGTGCACCACGAGCTCAACGACGACGGCGCCCCGCAGCTCACCGACACCGGCAACGCCGAGGTCAACGACGGCTACTACTTCATCAGCGGGCGCCCCCAGGCGATCACCGAGAGCCAGTACCCGGACTTCGTGCCGTGGAAGTGCGACTGGTACAACCACGCCGCCCAGTTCACCGAGGACGACCCGTTCGCGGGCATCCGCATCCAGCGCCCCGAGCGCTTCTCCGGGGCCGAGACCCCGCTGACCGACAGGGTCAACGACATCATCCGGGGCCGCGAGGACCTCGGCGCGCTGGACCAGGCCGTCGCGGACTGGCGCCGCGACGGAGGCGACGAGGGGCGCGAGTTCTACATGGGGGTCCTCCAGGAGCACGGCCGTGACTGAGCGGACCATGACCAAGGGCGAACCGCCCTCCCCGGCCGCCGCGTCCCGCGGGCGCGGGGGCCGGGGGCGGCCCCCGGCCGTCCCGGACCACCGGAGCGGGTCCGCGTCCCCGGGGCGCAGGCGGGTCCCGTTCGGGGCGAGGCTGCGCCGCGACTGGCAGCTTCTGCTGATGACGCTCCCGGCGATCGGCCTGCTGGCGGTGTTCCACTACACGCCGACCCTCGGCAACGTCATCGCCTTCCAGGACTACAACCCCTGGGACGGGGTGTGGGGCAGCCCGTGGGTGGGGCTGGCGCACTTCGAGCGGCTGTTCACCGACCCCCGCTTCTGGACCGCGGCGGGCAACACGCTGGTCATCGCCGCCGTCCAGCTGGTGTTCTTCTTCCCGATCCCGATCGCCCTGGCCATCCTGCTGGACAGCGTCCTCAGCCCCAGGCTGCGGATGGTGCTCCAGAGCATCGTGTACATGCCGCACTTCTTCTCGTGGGTCCTGGTCGTCACCCTGTTCCAGCAGATCCTGGGCGGCGCCGGGCTGTTCTCGCAGATCCTGCGGCAGAACGGGTACGCGCCGCTGGAGGTCATGACCGACCCGGACGCGTTCCTGTTCGTGGTCACCTCCCAGATGATCTGGAAGGACGCCGGGTGGGGCACGATCATCTTCCTGGCGGCGCTGGCGGCCGTGAACCAGAACCTCTACGAGTCCGCGGCCGTGGACGGCGCCGGGCGCTGGCGGCGGATGTGGCACATCACCCTGCCGGGCCTGCGACCGGTGATCATCCTGCTGCTCATCCTCAAGATCGGCGACATCCTCAACGTCGGGTTCGAGCAGTTCTACCTCCAGCGCGACGCGTTCGGATCGGGCGTGTCGGAGGTGCTGGACACCTTCATCTACCACCAGACCCTGGTGACGGGGAACTTCAGCGCGGGAGCGGTCGCGGGCCTGGTCAAGGGCGTCGTCGGACTGGTCCTCATCGTTCTGGCCAACAAGCTGGCCCACAAGATGGGCGAACAGGGAATCTACCGACGAGCATGAGCACACTGTTCAAGGACCGCCCCGTGTGGGCGGAGCGCCCGAGCCTTCCCGCGCGCGCCGCGAAGAACTCCACCCTGGCCGTCATCGCGGTCATCATCCTCTTCCCGCTCTACGTCGTGATCCTGACCAGCCTGTCCCCCGCCTCGGCGGTGAACAGCGCGGGCGGCCTGGTGCTGGTCCCGCAGGGGATCTCCTTCCAGGCCTACGCCGACCTGTTCAGCGGCGGCGTGGTGACCCAGGCCGTCCTGGTCAGCCTGGGCGTCACGGCCGTGGGAACGCTGGTCAGCCTGGCCGCGACCGTCCTGGCCGCCTACGGGCTGTCCCAGCCCGGGTCGCTGTGGCACCGGCCGCTGCTGTTCGCGGTGCTGCTGACCTTCCTGTTCGCGCCCGGGATGATCCCGCTGTACCTGCTGGTCAGCAACGTCGGCCTCATCGACAGCTACTGGTCGCTGATCCTGCCGACGGCGGTGAACGCGTTCAACCTGGTGGTGATGCGGGCGTTCTTCATGAACCTGCCCCAGGAGATCGGCGACAGCGCCCGGGTGGACGGGGCGAGCGAGTGGACCATCATGACCCGGCTGGTTCTGCCCATGTCCAAGGGGGTCACCGCGGTTGTGGGGCTGTTCTACGCGGTGGGCTACTGGAACGCCTTCTTCAACGCCATCCTCTACATCAACGACAACTCCAAGTGGCCGCTCCAGCTCGTGCTGCGCCAGTACGTGCAGCAGGGCCAGCAGCTCAGTTCGAGCTCGGTGATCGGCGACGCGATGCAGGGCGGCACCGCCTCGGCGCCCAACCTGGCCATCCAGATGGCCATCGTGGTGGTGGCCCTGGTGCCGGTCACGTTCATCTACCCGCTGGTCCAGAAGCACTTCACCAAGGGCGTCATCATCGGCGCCGTGAAGGGCTGAGACACCTCTCCGAAGCCCCGGACCAGCCCCGACCGCCCGCGCCCCCGCGGTTTCCCCTCCTCCGGGAACCCGGGGGCGCGGGTGTCGACACCGCGGGCCGTCTTCCCGACCCCGACGATCGCGGCGACCACCGTGTCCCCCCTCGGTCCGGGTGTCCATCGCCGTGCGTACCCCGTTCGGCAGATGTGGCCCCGCCCCGGCGTCCCTACCGTGAGACCTCCTTGATCACCCGTGATCACCGCGATCCCACCAGGAGGGCCCCACGATGCCGCGTGGAACAGCGAGACTGCTCATCGCCGCAGTGCTGCCGTTGGCACTGGCCGGATGTGCCGAACCCGTCGCGACCGAATCCGTCGCGTCGGCCGAGCGCCTCGGTGCGGCGGAGCCGCGATGGGCCGACTGCGGGGGCGAGGGCGTCCCCGCCGACCTCGTCTGCGCCGAACTCGACGTGCCGGCCGACTGGGACGACCCCGGAGGGGAGCGGATCACCCTGCACCTCGTGCGGGCCGCCGCCACCGGGGACGACCGGGCGGGGACGGTGCTGTTCAACCCCGGCGGCCCCGGCGGCTCCGGGATCACGGCGCTGGCGCGGTCCCTCGACACCTTCTCGGGCCTGCGCGAGCGCATGGACGTCGTCACGTGGAACCCCCGGGGCGGCCAGGGCACCACCGACCTACCGTCCGGCGCCTGCCACACCGGTCCGGTCCTCGGCACGCCCGATGACGAAGCCGAGTACGACGAGATCGTGCGGGCGAGCGAGGTGGCCCGCGACGCCTGCCGGGAGGCGGCACCGGTCCTCTTCGACGCCATGGACTCCGCGAGCACGGCCCGCGACATGGACGCCATTCGCGCGGCCCTGGGCGAGGAGGAGGTCAACTACTTCGGCAACTCCTACGGCGGCGTGCTCGGCGCGACCTACGCCAGGCTCTTCCCCGACCGCGTCCGCACCATGTACCTCGACAGCGTGCCCGACCACACCTCCGACCTCGCGGGTTCCGAGCGCCTCCAGTACGAGGGGATGGAGACGGCCTTCGAACGGTTCGTGGACTGGTGCGCCGAAGCCGCCGAGTGCGCGCAGGACGGCGACGCCGGACAGGCGTGGCTCGCCCTGGTGGCCTCCGCCGAGCGCGACCCCGTCGCCGGTGCCGGTTCCGACGTCCGCCACGACGGCGACGACCTGAAGCTCCTCGCCTACCCGATGCTCATCCGCCGGGCCGCCTGGCCGGACCTCTCAGCCGCCATCGCCGAGGCCGCCGCCGGGGACGCCTCCCGCTTCGACCCCCAGGGCCGTGGCCACACGCCCCAGATCAACGCCATGCTGGCCACCAGGTGCGGTGACGGGTTCCTCCACGACGACTACGACGCCTACACGGCGGCGGTGGAACGCAGCCGCGAGGTCTCGCCCCACTTCTGGGGCGTGCGGGAGAACCTCGCCCTCGCCTGCGGTGACTGGCCGATTCCCGTGGCCAACCCGCCCGCGCCGCTTCCGGCCGACGACCTGCCGCCCCTCCTGGGCGCCGGTCCGCTCCTCGAACACCCGTCGGTGGCGGCCGTCACCGCCCAGGTTCCCGGGTCGGTCACCATCGGCTACGACACGACCGGACACGGCCTCTACGTCAACGAGGCCAACGCCTGCGTGATCGCCCACGCCAACCGCTACCTCGTCGAGGGCACTCTGCCCCCGGAGGGCACGACCTGCCCGCCCGGGGACGACTGATCGGCTGGGACACTGCTCTGGTGACCTCCCCGACCGACCGGCGGGCCCGCGTCCCCGCCGCCTGGCGCTCGCTCCCGCCCCTGGCACAGGACGCGCTGCTGGCCGCGGGCGTGGCCACCCTGGCGCTGCTGCCGTCGCTGCTGGGCGATGACGGGGACCTCTCCGCCCGCCTGATCGGCGGGTGGGCGGCCCCCGTCCTGCTGGTGTGCGCGCCGCTGGCGCTGCGCCGCCGGTTCCCGGTCGGCGCCGCGCTGGTGTCGGCCGGGCTGCTGCTGTTCGCCGCGGCCGTACTGGTGCGCGACGCCGGTTCCTGGGTGGTCGCGCTCACCATCGGTTCGGCCGCTTACCACCGCGCGCACTCGCGATCGGCCCTCCTCTCCACGGGCCTGGCCTGGCTGGTGTGCGTGGTGGTGCTCGTCGGGTGGCCCGGCGGCGGGGTGGGCCCCGCCCTCTTCGCCGCGGCCGGGGCCATGCCGGTCGCGGCGGGGTACGCGCTGCGG
>ANAW01000025.1:0-30167 GCA_000340945.1 Nocardiopsis synnemataformans DSM 44143
GGCGCGGGAGGACCGGGCGCGATCGGAGGAACGCGCCCGGATCGCCCGGGACGTCCACGACATCGTGGGCCACCACCTGAGCGCGATCCGGCTCCAGGCACTGGGCGGGCGGCGCGCGCTGGGCGGCGCCCACGCCGACGCCGACCTCGCCCTGGGCCGGATCGCCGACATCTCGGGCACCGCGCTCGGCGAGATCCGGGACCTGCTCGGCCTGCTCCGTGACGACACCGCCCGCGGCGGAACTGATCTGGCCGGGTTGGCGGACCTCGCCGCCCGGTGCAGCGGTCCGGAACTGACGGTGGGGGTCACTGTGGCGCCCGGTTCCCGGCCCGCCGCAGACCGCCGCACGCAGACGTGCGCGTACCGGGTGGTGCAGGAGGCGCTGGCCAACGTCATCCGGCACTCGGGGGCGGGCACCGCCGTGGTCCGGGTCGAGACAAGCGGCGGCGAACTCGTGGTCACCGTGGACGACGACGGCGCGGTGCCCGACCGGGCGGAGACCGGCGGAGGCCAGGGGCTGAGCGGCATGGAGGCACGGGTGGCGGCGATGGGCGGACGTTTCTCGGCCGGTCCGAGGGAGGGCGGGGGATGGCGGGTACGGGCGGTCCTGCCGCTGGAGGAGACGGCGGAGGCGGAGGTCCCGCGATGATCAGGGTGCTCGTCGCCGACGACCAGGCCCCCGCCCGCGAGGGGCTGCGCATGCTCCTGGAGGCCGAACCCGGCATCGCGTTCGCCGGGGCCGCCCGCGACGGCCGCGAACTGGTGGAGCTGGCCCGCCGCCGACGACCGGACGTGGTGCTCACCGACATCAGGATGCCGGGCATGGACGGCCTGCGCGCCATCCGGCTGCTGGCCGAGCTGGACCCCGCCCCGCCGGTGATCGCGCTCACCACCTTCGACCTCGACGAGTACCTGTACGGCGCCCTCCAGGCGGGGGCGGTGGGGTTCCTGCTCAAGGACGGTGACCCCGATCTGTTCATGACCGCGGTCCGCGCCGCCCACGGGGGGCAGGGGCTGATTGATCCCCAGGTCACGCGCAGGCTGGTGGAGAGGTTCGCCGCCACCTCGCCGCGCGAGCCGCGCCCGGAGGCCGACGAGCTCACCGCGCGCGAGACCGAGGTGCTGCGCTGGCTCGCCCGGGGGCTGGGCAACGCCGGGATCGCCGACGAGCTGGGCATCTCCCCGGGAACGGTGAAGGTGCACGTCGCCCGGATCCTGGCCAAGCTCGGCGTGGCGACGCGGGTACAGGCCGCCGTCTACGCCTACCGGTACGCCATCGTCACCTGGGCCGACGGCCCTGAGCCCTGAGGGCCCGCGCGGCGCCGGGAGGGGCGTGCGCGCCGACCTGCACCGACCTTGGCCGGGAGACGGCCATCGGCCCGCGGCGGGGACGTCAGCACGGGCGGTACCGGTTCCGGTCCGACCGGACGTGCGCCTCCCGGGCACGGCCGTGGCCGGGAGCGGCGCCCCCGGCCACGGTGTCCGGACGGATCCCGGTCCTACGGAATCCGGTTGTCCGGGTTCGGAGTCCGGATCAGCCGCAGGCCTCCCCGTTGAGGGTGAGCCCGGTCGGCTGCGCGGGCTCGCCGTCGACGATCCCGTTGAAGCCGACCGTCACCGAGCTGCCCGGGGCGATCCGGGCGTTCCACCCGGCGTCGGTGACCCGCACGGACGCGCCGTCCTGCGTGTGCGCGCCGTTCCAGAGACTCGTGACCTCCTCACCGGCCGCGAACTCCCAGCCGACCTCCCAGCCCTCCAGGGCCTCGTCGCCGGTGTTGGTGACCGTCACCCCGGCCTGGAACCCGCCGCTCCAGGTGTTGGTGACCTCGTACCCGACTGCGCAGTCCCCGGGTTCGGGCTCGGGGTCCGGCGACGGGTCCGGGGTGGGATCGGGGTCCGGCGAGGGGTCCGGTGACGGCTCGGGGTCGGGGTCGCCGCCCCCGCCCGCCAGGTCGCCGTAGACGATCCCGCGCCCGTTGGTGCCGATGTAGACCCGGCCGTAGACGTCGGGGTCGCCGGTGATGGTCGCCCCCGTCCAGGCCCACTGGTGCTGGTCGTCGTTGATCCGCACCCAGGTCCCGCCAGCGTCGTCGGAGCGGAAGATCCCGCGCACGCCGTCGATCTTGGAGCTGGTGTACACCGCCGGGTAGTCCGAGCCCGGCGCGGGCGCGCCGAAGCCGACCGCGTCGCCCTCGTCCACGGCCTCGACCTGCTCGAAGGTGGCCCCGGCGTCCGTGCTCCGCCACATGCCGTAGTGGTCCCCGGTGCCCCCGGCGACCCACACGTCACCGGTGTGGCCGGGCACCGCGCCGAAGCGGATGTTGCCCTCGGCCGGGAGCCCGTCGAAGCCCGCCGTGAAGGTGGCCCCGCCGTCGGTGCTGGTGTGGAAGGTGCCGCCGGAGACGGCGTAGAACACGTCCGGGTCCACCCGGTCGGCCTCCACCCGCGCGCCCGCGGGGACGCCGGTGGAGGCGGTCCACGACGAGCCCAGGGTGGTGGAGGCGTGCACGCCGGTGCCGTCGGGGCTCCACACGACGGACGAGCCGTCCGCGTTCACCGCGACCGTGCCGCCGCCGGTCACCCCGCCGGGCTCCTGTCCGGCCCACCAGCTGTCGCCGCCGTCGGTGGACAGGCCGATGGCGGCCTCGGCGTCGCTGCCGCCGACCCGCGCGATGGTCGCGGGCTGGAGCTCGGCGAAGTCCAGGCTGGTCCCGTGGCCCCAGTAGGGCTGCTGGTACATCTGGTCGGGGGCGGTCTCCAGGTCCTGGTGGGTGAAGCCGCCGATGTCGAGCAGGGCCGAGTGCAGCGGCGCGCCCTCGGGCGGGCTGATCAGGTCGTTGACGGCCGTCTCCTCGATGCCGTGCGCCCTGACCCCGATGTCGAAGGTGGTGCCCGCGTCCCAGTTGGTGAGGTTGTCGCTGCCGTAGACGGTGGCGCCCGTGCCGTACATGAAGCGGTCGGAGTCGAACGGGTCGATCGCCATCGCCTGCGTCATCCAGCCGAGTTTGGGCTGGGTCTCCGGGGGCGTCCCGGTGCCGCCGAAGTCCAGCCAGGGCGCTCCGGAGATGTCCATCTCGTAGCGCGCGGTGCGCTCGGGGTAGGCGCCCCAGTCCCACGCCTGGGTCCAGGTCTGGCCGCGGTCGGTGCTGCGGTAGATCTGGATGTCGGGCCACCAGGAGATCTGGGTGGCGACCATCAGCGTGTCCGGGTCCTGCCGGTCGATGGTCAGGCCGCCGTAGCCGAAGTAGTTGTCCTCGGAGCTGGAGGGGACGGGGCTGATGTTGGTCCACTCGCCCGTCGCCAGGTCCATGCGCCACACGTCGCCGGAGTCGCCGTCGTAGGGGCCGGGGGTGCTGGTGGTGGCCATGTAGAGCTGGCCGCCCTCGTGGTCCACGACCGAGTGCGCGGGCAGGTGCCCCGTGGGCGCGCCGGGGACGGGCTCCCAGGTCTGGCCGCCGTCCCGGCTGCGGTAGACCGGGTCGTCCAGGTCGGCGACGCCGACGTAGACGTCCTGCGTGACCGAGCCCTCGGACCCGGTTCGGGGGTCGAAGTCCACCCAGGTCACGCCGGTGATGTCGGACATCATGCCGGTCTCGTCGGCCGGGTCCTGGACGTAGTCGCCGGGGTTGGGGAACGCCTCGACCTCGGCCCAGGTGGCGCCGTGGTCGGTGCTGCGCCACAGGCCGTTGCCGCCGCTCGCGCCGAAGTAGACGACGCTGTTGTCGTTGGGGTCCACGGCCAGGCGCTCGCCGAGGCCGCGGCCGGGCATGTTGCCGCCGAGCTTGAAGGGCAGCTCGGCGACGTCCCAGGTCTCGCCGCGGTCGTCGGAGCTGAGGATGGCCCCGTTGTTGGGGTCCCAGCCGTTGGTGTACGTGCCCACGGCCGCGTACACGCGGTCGGGGTCCACGGGGTCGGTGGCGATGCTGACGACGCCCGTGTAGCCCCACTCGTCCCAGCCGACCCAGTCGAGCAGGGGGATCCAGCGTTCGGTGTCGGGGTTCCAGCGGTAGGCGCCGCCGATGTCGGTGCGGGCGTAGGCCAGGCCCGGTTCGGTCTCGCTGAAGACGATGCCGGGGACGAAGCCGCCCCCGACGATCTCGACGTTGTCCCACTCGTAGGCGTCCTGTGCCGCGGTCGGCTCGGCGGGAGCGGCCCCGGCCGCGGTGGTGGCGACGACGGTGGAGGCGGCCAGTGCGGTGGCTGCCGCGACGGCGAGCGCCGGTAAGCCCCGCCCGCGTCTGGGGGGCCGGTGCTGTTCGGGAGGCATGTGCGGGCTCCTTGGGGGAATCGGGGGGTGAGCCCGCCCCGGGAAATCCGGTCCCGGGGCGAACGCGAATTCCCCATTAGTCTGGATAGCCGACTAACCCCCGGCAAGGGGTGTTGCGGAGGAAATTTCGAAGCGCTTCGACTCTTCATCGGCGGTCGTCGGGAATTGCAGGGACACCGTTCGGTCCGGTACCAGGGCCGTTGTGCGCCGCTCTCCGCCGGGCAGGGCGACCACCGTCTCGCGCGGCTCGACGGCCCGCAGCCGCGCGTGGGCCCGGCCGCCGGACCACTCCAGGAGTTCCACGACGACCCCGCCGCGGGCCCGCAGGCCCTCCACCCGCCCGGAGGCCCACTCCCGGGGCAGGGCGGGCAGCAGGTCCAGGCGCCCCTCGGCGGACCGGGCCAGCATCGCCGCCGCCACGGCCGGGAACCCGCCGCCGATGTCCACGTTGAACAGGCTGCCCCGGTTGTGCGTGGGCACCAGGGTGGGGCGCCAGTAGCGGGCGGCCAGCAGCGACAGGGTGTCGTGCGCCTCGGCGGCCAGGCCCAGGTTCGCCGCGGCCAGCCCCAGCTGGACCAGGCCGAAGGCCATCTCGTCGGACTCCTGCCCGCGCCACCACGCCAGGCGGGCGCGCACGGCGGCGACGGCCGCCGCGCGCAGCCGGGGCGAGGCGAGGGCGGGGTCGGTCTCGTACCAGAGCGGGTACAGGTGGGAGGCGTGGCGGTGCGCGTGCCGCTCGCTCTGCCCGACCGGCCCGGCCGGTCCCGCCCACTCGGCGAGTTCTCCGCCCGGGGCGACGCGGTAGCCGGGCAGCCGCGCCCCCAGCCGGGCCCAGCGGCGGGAGCCGGGAACGCCCAGGACGCGGTGCGCCCTCAGCAGGTTGCGCACCAGGTCGCGCACGGCCGCGACGTCCATGGTGGCGTTGACGGCGGCCTGGCCGTCGCCGTCCCCGGGGGTGTTCTCCGGCGAGTAGGAGGGGGAGAAGCCCTCGTCGGTGAGGAAGTCCTCGTGGAACTCCGCGGCGGCGGTGAGGAAGGGCAGGGCGCGCTCGCGCAGGAACGCGCGGTCGCGGGTGTGGGAGTAGTGGTCCCAGTACAGGCGGGACATCCACGCCGCGCCCGCGGTCCAGCAGGTCAGGCACCACTCGGGGCCGAAGTGGTTGTGCCTGCCGGAGGTGGAGGCGTGCGCGGGCAGCAGGATCCCCCGGCAGCCGTAGAGCCGCCGCGCGTTGTCGGCCAGGTCGTCGGCCATGCCGTCGAGGAGGTCGAACAGGCCGGTCATCAGCTCGGGCGTGCCCGTGGTGTGCAGGGCCGCGACGGCGGAGGGCAGGTTGCCGTCGAAGGTGTACCCCGACCGCCACGGGGGGTCGTAGGTCCCGCTCCACACCCCCTGGAGGGTGGGCGGCAGGTCGCCGCAGCTGGAGATGATCGCGTACCGTCCGGCGTCGACCAGGCGGGCGATCAGGTCGGGGGCGGGCCCGGCCGCCAGGAGTTCCTCGCCCAGCGCGTCGGGCCGGGCCGGTGCTTCGCCGGGCGCGCCGGGCCGGTCGGAACCGCCCTCCAGCTCCAGCCGGAAGCGGGACATGAGGTCGCCGTGCACCGCCCGGTGGCGTTCGAGCGCCCCCGCGAAGTCCTCCGGGCTCCCGACGGACGCGGCGAACCCGTCCACCCGCACGCGCGCCACCAGCCGGAGCCACCGGACGCCCCGCAGGTCCAGCCCCTCACCGCCAGCGCTGACCCGGCCGCCCTCGGCGCTGACGGCACAGGTCACCGTGTACCCGGACAGGTCGCCGGGCGGGCGCCCCGGGAAGTCCGCCCGCAGGGTCAGCAGCCCGGGGCCCGCCTCGCGGACCACCTCCACCGGGACCGGCGGCGGCTCCTCCAGCGCGGTGAGCCGCAGCGTCCCGTCCAGGCCGAGGGGCGAGGCGAGTTCGACGACCACGGCGTCGTCGGGCCGGGAGGCGAAGACCCGGTGCACGGTCCCGTCCGGCAGCTCCTCGGTGACCAGCCCCGAGTCCAGGTCGCACGTGCGCGTGACGGGCCCCGGCCGGGGCCCGCGCGGGGCGAACGAGAGCACGGCGGCCCCCACCAGCGGGTCGATCCACCGGGTGTCGGCGTAGCCCGGGTGCTCCCGCGCCGCGAACGCCGTGATCCGCTCGGCGGCCTCGCGGGAGCAGCCTCGGCGCAGCAGCTCCCTCAGTTCGGGCAGCAGGGACGCGGTCGCGGGGGCGGGCAGGGGCTCCGTGACGGGCAGGAAGAGCCTCTCGTGGCTCAGCGTGAGGCGGACGCGGTCCGCCGTCGAGTGCACGAGCGCTCCCTGGCGCCCGTTGCCGGTGACCAGCGCGTCCTCCCAGTCCCCGACCGGGTGGCGGGTACGGACCCGTCGTGCTGCGGACATGCGCGCTCCTCGTGTGGGGGGTGTCGCCCGGAAGGGTTTTCGCCCTACTTTGTTGGCGCACACACCAAACCAGAAGGAGTTCCCCATGTCCTCTCCGCTGTGGTTCGGCGGCGACTACAACCCCGAGCAGTGGCCGGAGGAGGTCCAGGCGGAGGACGTGGAGCTGATGCGCCGCGCCGGGGTCAACCTCGTGACGGTCGGCGTCTTCTCCTGGGGGCTCCTGGAGCCGAAGGAGGGCGAGTACCGGTTCGAGTGGCTGGACCGGGTGCTGGACCGGCTCGCCGACGCCGGGATCGGGGTCGCGCTGGCCACCCCGACCGCCTCTCCCCCGCCGTGGTTCGGGATCGCCCACCCCGACGCGATGCCGGTGACCGCGGACGGGACCCGGCTCACCCACGGCAGCCGCGACACCTACGACGTGTGCTCCCCGGCCTACCGGGAGGCCTCGGTCCGCATCGCCCGCGCGCTGGCGGAGCGCTACTCCGGGCACCCGGCGCTGCGCGTGTGGCACGTGCACAACGAGTACGGGACGTGGTCGCACTCCGAGCACACCGCCGGGGCCTTCCGCGACTGGCTGCGGGGGCGCCACGTGGAGTTGGAGCGGCTCAACGCGGCGTGGACCACGGCGTTCTGGAGCCAGCACTACTCGGAGTGGGAGCAGATCCAGCCGCCGCGCGCGACCCAGTACCTGCCCAACCCGGCGCACGTGCTGGACTTCCGGCGGTTCCTGTCGGACGCGATGCTCGACCACTTCCTGTCCCAGCGCGACGTGCTGCGCGCCGTCCGGCCGGACGTGCCGGTCACGACCAACCTGGCCTTCGGCGACTGGGTGCCGGTGGACCCGTGGCGGTGGGCCGAGCACCTGGACCTGGTCGCCGTGGACGACTACCCGGACCGGACGGGGCAGGGCGGGGCGGAGCAGACCGCCTTCGCCGCCGACCTGGCCCGCTCGTGGGCGGACCGCGTACCCGGCCCGGGGCGGCCTTGGCTGTTGATGGAACAGGCTGCCGGGGTGACCTACACGGGCGAGGTCACCCGGCCCAAGGCCCCCGGAGAGACGGCGCGGCACAGCCTGGCGCACGTGGCGCGCGGGTCGCGGGGCGCGATGTTCTTCCAGTGGCGGGCGTCCCGGGGCGGCGCCGAGCAGTGGCACTCGGGGATGGTGCCGCACGCCGGGCCTGACTCGCGGATCTTCCGCGAGGTGTGCGAACTGGGGAGCGTGCTGCCCCGCGTGGCGGAGGCGCGCGACGCCGACGTGGTCGCCGACGCGGCGCTCACCTGGGACCCCGAGTCCTGGTGGGCGCTGGGCAGCCCGTCGCTGCCCGCGCGGGGCGTGGACTACCTGGAGGCGGTGCGCCAGGTGCACCGGGTGCTGTGGCGGTCGGGGCGCACGGTGGACATGGTGCGCCCCGACCGCGACCTGCCGCGGGTGCCGCTGCTGGTGGTGCCCGCCCTGTACCTGCTGTCGGACGAGGCGGCCGAGCGGCTGGCCCGCTACACCGAGGACGGCGGGACGCTGGTGGTGACCTTCCTGAGCGGGGCCGCCGACCCGGACGGGACCGTGCGCACCGGCGGGTACCCGGGCGCGCTGCGGGATCTCTTGGGGGTGCGGGTGGAGGAGGTGCACCCGATGCTGCCCGGCGAGTCGGTGGGCCTGGACCTGGGCTCGGTGCGCGAGGAGGTCACCCTGTGGAGCGAGCACGTCCACCTGGCGGGGGCCGAGGCGGTGGCCCACTACGCGGGCGGGCCGCTGGACGGGCTGCCCGCGGTGACGCGGCGGCGCCACGGGGCGGGCGAGGCCTGGTACCTGTCGGCCCGGCTGTCGGACCGGGGCCTGGCGCGGCTGCTGGCCGAGGCGGCGGGGACGGGGCCGTTCCCCGAGCCGGGGCTGGAGGTGGTGCGCCGGGTGGACCGGGACGGCGCGTGGGTGTTCGTCACCAACCACGACAACCGGCCGCGGTGGATCGACCCGGCGCGGTTCGGGCTGGACGCGAGCGCCCGCGACCTGGTGTCGGGCGTTTCGGCGCAGGGGATGACCCTGCCGGGCGGCGGGGTGGCGGTGCTGCGCGGCCACCCCGTTGACAATTAGTTGTGACTCTAGACAAACTATTCCGGAGTCCTGCGCCTACCTCAGGAGACACGACATGAGCAGCTACCAGCCCGTGCCCGCGGACAGGTTCACCTTCGGCCTGTGGACCGTGGGGTGGCGCGGGGTGAACACCTTCGGCGACCCCGTCCGTCCCGAGCTCGACCCGGTGGACGCCGTGCGCCGCCTCGCCGACCTCGGCGCGCACGGGATCACCTTCCACGACGACGACCTCATCCCGCCCGGCAGCTCCGACACCGAGCGCGAGGACATCCTCAAGCGGTTCCGCGCGGCCCTGGACGAGACCGGCCTCAAGGTGCCGATGGCGACCACCAACCTGTTCTCGGACCCGGTGTTCCGCGACGGCGGGTTCACCTCCAACAGCCGCGACGTGCGCCGCCACGCCATCCGCAAGGTCGTCCGCAACATCGAGCTGGCCGTGTCGCTGGGCGCGAAGACGTACGTGTGCTGGGGCGGCATGGACGGGGCCGAGACGGAGGCGGGCAAGAACGACCACGCCGCCCTGGACCGGCTGCGCGAGGCCTTCGACATCCTGTGCGGCTACGTGCGCGAGCAGGGCCACGACCTGCGGTTCGCCCTGGAGCCCAAGCCCAACGAGCCGCGCGGCGACATCCTGCTGCCCACGGTGGGGCACGCCCTGGCCTTCATCAACGAGCTGGAGCACCCCGAGATGGTGGGGGTCAACCCGGAGGTCGGCCACGAGCAGATGGCCGGGCTGAACTTCGCGCACGGCGTCGCGCAGGCGCTGTGGGCGGGCAAGCTCTTCCACATCGACCTCAACGGCCAGCGCGGGATCAAGTACGACCAGGACCTGCGCTTCGGCGCGGGCGACGTCAAGGAGGCGTTCTTCCTGGTCGACCTGCTGGAGAGCGCGGGCTACGACGGCCCGCTGCACTTCGACTTCAAGACGCCGCGCACCGAGGACATGAGCGGCGTGTGGGAGTCGGCCGCGGCCTGCATGCGCAACTACCTCATCCTCAAGGAGAAGGCCAAGGCGTTCCGCGCCGACCCCGAGGTGGTGGAGGCGCTCGCGGCCTCGCGCGTGCCCGAGCTGTCCCAGTCCACCCTGGGCGAGGGCGAGTCCCTGTCCGACCTGCTGGCCGAGGAGATCGACCTGGCCGAGGTCGGTAAGCGGGGCTACCACTTCGAGCGCCTGGACCAGCTCGCCATGGAGCACCTGTTCGGCCTGCGCTGATCCCCGTCCCCGGATCCGGGCCGTGTTCCGCGCGAGGCGCGGGACGCGGCCCGGACCGGTGTCGGACCGGTTCCGGACCGGTGTGGGGCCGGGCCGGGGGCGGCGGCCGGGCGGCGCCGTGTCCGGACAGCGCCGTGTCTGGACAGCGGGTCCGTGGGTAGTGGCGGTGGTCGGAAGCACCTCGAACGACGCGGAGGCGAACATGGCCGAGGACGCCATCACCCTGATTCTGAAGGACCACCGGACGATGGAGGAGCTGTTCGACCGGCTCCAGTCCGAGCCCGACCAGCGGCCGCGCCTGCTGGAGGAGATCGAGGCGATCCTCACCGCGCACAGCCGTGCCGAGGAGGACGAGGTGTACCCGGCCGCGGCCAAGGCCGCCGACGAGGGGCCGGAGGTCCGCCACGGCACGGAGGAGCACCAGGAGGCCGAGGAGCTGCTCCGGAAGCTGAAGGACTGCGACCCGAAGAGCAAGGAGTTCGAGAAGCGCTGCAAGGAGTTCGTCGACGCGGTCAAGCACCACGTCGAGGAGGAGGAGAGCGACGTCCTGCCCGGCCTCAGGAAGGCCGTGAGCGAGAAGCGCGCCCAGGAGCTGGGCAAGGCGTTCTCGGAGCGGCGCGAGCAGGAGCTCAAGCGCTTCAACCTCGGGGGCAGGGTCCCCAAGCAGCGCGACCTCTACGAGGAGGCCCAGGAGCTGGACATCAGGAACCGCTCCAAGATGAACAAGGAGGAGCTGGCCGAGGCCGTGCAGAAGGCCCGGCGCGGCTGACCGGCGGCCCCTGCCCGCGCGCCTCCCGCGCCCCCGGGGACGCGGGAGGCATGGGAGGCGCGGGTCGCGGACGGGAGGCACGGGTCACGGACCGGCGAAGCGGAGGCGGATCACGGACGGGCGGCGACGGCCTCCAGGACGATGGCCCGGACCTGGTCGACGATGTCCGCGCGGTCGCGTTCGAAGACCTCGTCGGTGACGACCTCCTCGTCGGCCGTACCGAACCGCGGGACCGGCGTGTGCACGTGCCCCGCGGGTATGCCGCGGCCGGTGGCGTCGCGCAGCAGGGTGTTGCGGTAGGCGATCTCGTTGGACAGGTAGTTGCCGCCGCTGCCGGACACAGCCGTCGAGCCCGCGGTCGGGCCGTCCTCCCGGTCCACCGGACCACTCTCCCCCTCGGGCACCTCGACGACCCCGGTGTTGTCGCGCACGGGGAAGCGGCCGGTCTCGGCCGCGGCGATCGCACCCCGGTCCAGGGTCGACTCGCTCCACTGCGGCTGCGGGTCCAGCGTGGGTACGCCCTCCGGGATCAGGATCATCCCCTCGGCCCTGTCCCCCGCGTTGTCGGGGGAGTCGCCCCGCCAGGCCCCGTTGTGGGCCTCAAGGTCGAAACCGCCTCCGCCCTGGCTGACGGTGATGACCGCGTCGGCCGGCTGCTCACCCGTGTAGTGGGGCAGCAGCACCCTCTCGACCATGCCGTCGGTGAAATCGCTCCAGCGCACGGGGAACACCGCCGCCTCGATGGCGACGGGGCCCGCGTCGGTCTGCACCGTGGTGCCGTCGAGCGCGAGCGCGGCGGCGCCGGACGGGTTGCCGTCCCGGTCCCCGCCGAACGGGTCGAACCCCGTGACCACCACCCGCAGGGCGTCGGAGCCCTCGGGGAAGTCCATCTCGCCGTGCCCGCGCGAGAGCCCCTCCAGTTCGGAGACGAGTGCGGCCCGGTCGGAGTCCTCCAGCGGGAACGACGGCTCCCACTCGCGCAGCGCCGAGACCATGCCGAGCCGCGCCCAGTACAGAGGGCGGTCGTCACCGGCGGCCAGGTCCCCGGAGACGCGTCCCTCGCTCTGGGCCCGGTCCACCGCGGCGCGCCACAGGCCTGCGCCGTGCTGTTCGACGGCGGCGCGGGCGGCGTCCGGGTCACCGGCTCCGCGCAGGGCGTCGGCGAGGCCGGAGGCCGCGGTGTCGAAACCGGAGCGCCGCAGGATCTCCTGGGGAACGTCTCCGGTGACCCTCGCCTCCTCGGCGGTGCCCCCGCCGAAGGCCGAACACGCCGAGAGCGCGAGCACTCCGGTGAGGAGTCCGGCCCCGGCCGTGCGCCCCGAGAGTCTTCGGTTTCTGGCGGGTGTGCCCACAGCGGGTTCTCTTCCGTCGTTCGGGAAACGGTGGGCCGGGCCGGGCCGGGCCGGGCCGAGTCAGGTCGGGGCGGGGCGGAGCACGGGCTCTGGTCGGCCGTCGGGCCCGTCGTCAGAGGGCTGCGGGGGTCGGGGTTTCGGGCACCGGACGTGAAACGGCCCCGCCGGGCATTTCCCCGGCGGGGCCGTCACGTACACCGGAACGGTGCGGCGGTCGCCTCACGGCGCGGTGCACAACACGGCTCCTGCCACCCTTGCGGGCGCGGTATTCCGTGAAGGCTTTGAGTGGAGCCCGGGGGACACTTTCTACCGCACCTTCCGGCACCCCGTACAACGGGAGGGTGGGGTGGGGTATTCCGCGGCCCGGGGACACTTTTTCCGGTGTCCCCCGCCACATCCCCCGGTCAGACGCGCGGGGCGGTGCTCTCCCGTGAGGTGAGCCGGGGTTCGAGCAGGGTCACCCCGGGGTTTCCGGGGCCGTCGATCTTGTCCATGAGCAGGCTGACCGCGCGGGCTCCGACCTCTTCGGCGGGCAGGTCCACCGAGGTCAGCGGCGGGGCGCCGGGCGGGACCGGGCCGATGGCGACCACGGACAGCTCGGGAGGGGTGCGGCCGTGCTCGGCGAAGGATTCGAGCAGCGGGCCGACGGAGGGCTCGTTGTGCACGATGAGGCCGGTGAGGCCGGGCCGTTCGCGGAGCAGGTCCTCCGCGAGGCCGTGCGCGGTGTCGGGGGAGCACGGGTGCAGGGTGGCGCGGACGCCGCGTTCGGCGGCGGCGCGCTCGAAGCCGGTGGTGGTGCGCTCGGCGAACCCGGTGCGCCGTTCGTACACCGAGGGCGGCTGTCCGACGAAGGCGAGGTCGGTGTGGCCGAGGTCGGCGAGGTGGTGCACGCAGGCCGCGCCAGCCGCGGCGAAGTCCAGGTCCACGCAGGTCAGGCCCTCGGTGTCCTCGGGGACGCCGATGAGGACCGAGGGCAGGTCCAGTTCGCGCAGGACGGGGACGCGCGCGTCGTCGGCCTCCACGTCCATGACGATGACGCCGTCCACCATGGCGCTGCCCGAGACCCGGCGCAGGCCGTCGGGGCCCTCGCCCTGGGTGAGCAGGAGGACGTCGTGGTCGTGCGCGCGTGCGGCGGTGACGACCGAGACGGCGAAGCGCATCGCGACGGGGACGTGCACGTCTCCGCGGAGCGGGATGACCAGGGCGATCACGTTGCTGCGGCGGCTGGCCAGGGAGCGGGCGCCCGCGTGCGGCTGGTAGCCGAGGGCGTCGATGCTCTCCTTCACTCGCCGCCGGGTGGTCTCGGAGATCGACCGCTTGCCGCTGAGGACGTAGGAGACCGTGCTCGGCGACACGCCAGCGTGCCGGGCCACATCGGAGATCCGCACCGTGCCGTCCCGTTCGTTATCGAACCGATTCGATGCGATGTTACGCACCGTGTTGTCCCGGAGCGACGCCGATGGGCGCCGTCGGGTGAGGAGCGGTCACGGAGCGTGGGGGGTGAGGGGGAGTGGCGCCGTGGTCAGTCCTCGCCCCCGAGGGTACCGGAGGAGCCCGCGGAGGCGAGGTCGTAGGTCTCCCGGAACTGGCGGACCCTGCGCTGGCGGCGCATCGTGGTGGGGACGAGGACCACCAGCGTGATCGCCAACGCGAACAGGAGGAAGAGGTTGAAGAGTGCCATCGGGGATCCGCCGTCGTAGTACAGGAGGGCGTTCGGCACGTTGATCAGCAGGAGGAAGCCGCCGAGCGCGATCATGTACTTCGGGGAGCGGGAGGTGTCGCTCTGGTCTGCGAGGATGCGCCCGAGCCGGTTGGTCTCGGGGTCCGGGTGGAGGGTGCCCCGCATGATCTGCCAGTGCGCGGCCCAGGCCTTGGCCGGGTCAGCGTCCAGGGGCAGTGGTCTGCCCTTGACCATCCGGCGCATCATCCACGTGCTGACGAAACCGCCGATCGTCATCGCGAGCAACACCAGGAGCACGGCGCCCCCGAGGAAACCGAGGAAGAGGGGGTCCCCTCCCTCGGTCAGCAGCAGGGGAACGAAGACGACGGCCAGAAGGAGGAGGGCGAACGCTCCGGCCGCCAGGGCCGTACGGAGACCGAACTGACGCGGGTTGTTCTGGGCGTAGATGGTGGATCGACCCATGAGGGTGCCGAACCGCCCTGGGGCACGGGGGATTCCGCGGTTCCTGTTCATACCGGTGAACTACCCCGGAGTGCGCTGCGCACATGGGACCAACGGCCCGAAGGGCACACGGCGGGCCAAGGCGTCCCGGAGTAAACCCCTGGGCTCGTAGGGCTCTAGCGGAAACTGTCCTTAGCTGCGTCCAGGAAGGCCTGCCACTCGCCACCGCCGAAGAAGAGCGCACCCAACTCGCGGTGCTTGGTGTCCCGGACCCCGGTGACCGCTCCTTCTGCGACCTCCACGCAGGCTCCCCTGTCGTTGGTGTAGCTTGCCTTGTGCCACGGCCGGGCGGGGACGAAGGATGCGTTCGTGGTCGTGCTCGGAGTCATGACGGCCTTTGGTACTCGGTGATCAGCGTCTTGAGGAGGGTTCGCGTCTCCGCTGTGGAGAGCGCGGATGCCTGTAGTTGGTCAAACGCTATCTCGTGTTCCAGCAAGTCCTCGGGGTCCTCGAAGAACAGGCCGTTCGGGGGAACATCCACGAACAGCGCGCGGTCGGTCTCGTCGAAGGTCAGCATCGAGAAGCCGTAGGTGCGTGACATGCCAGCCGTCGCCGGAAGCACCTGGATGTTGATGGAAGGCCGGTTGGCGAGTTCTCCCAGGTGGGCAAGCTGTGTGGCCATCACTTCTGGGCCGCCGATGACGCAGCGCAGACAGGACTCGTCCAGGATCATCCAGATGCGCGGCGGCTCCTCCCGTTCCAGGATGTTGGAGTGCCGCTGCATGCGTGCCTCAATCCGGCGTGCGCGCTCCTCCTCGGTGGGGATGTAACCGCGGCCCATCATGGCTTCGATGTAGTCCGGATGTTGGAGCAGGCCGGGGACCAGGCCGACCGTGTACTCCTGGATCTTGGCGGCCTCGTGCTCCAGGCCGTAGAAGGCGCCGATGCCGACGTCCTTGTACTGGAACCACCAGGGCTTCTGCTTGCGTGATGCCTTGGCGATCTCCACCAGCTCTTCGCGCAGTCCATCGGTGGAGTCGTACAGGCGGCACAGCTCGGAGACGTCTGCGGAGTTCAGCCGTATGAACTTGCCCGTCTCGATCCGGATGATCTTGCCGGACTCCCAGCCCATGCGCTTGGAGACCTCTCCTTGGGAGAACCCGACATCCGCACGCAGGCGCTTGAGCTGGCTGACCAGATAACGACGCCGTACGGGGGAACCCTGAGCCACGGCTGTCTCCTCGTTCACGTGGTGGATCGTGCACCCCCATTGTGTGGGTTGTGCACCCCCACTAACTCGGACGCTGCAAACTTCCCATAGCGGGCATACCAACCAACTTATTTTCCAACACTTGGATTTTCCGTGTGCATGCCTCACTATAGGGGTGGATGCGCTGACCGCCGTACGGGTCATCTGCGGTGCCGGAAGTGTGCGTGCCAGATCCAGGCTCGCGCATGGCTTGTCCGGTAGATGGGAGAGAACCGTGCGCTCGGGGACGCTGCCTCTCACCGGCGAGGATCCTCGCCAGGCCGCTCCAGGGTGGCCACACGAAAACGGGCTCTGGGGGCGATAGCAGCGCCTCCAGAGCCCACATCGACAACCCAGTTCATGCCTGAAAGAGCGTGCCGACATGACCATTGTGCCGCGTCCCCGTACACCGATCCACTCCCCGACCCCGCCCTTCGCCGGGCGGCGCTGGCCCTCGCGGATTTACCCAGGCGACCTTGCCCAGGCCACATGGGTCCGGGAGGACCTGCGCGCCGACCTGTCCCGCTTGGAGGGCCTGTGCCCTGACCTGGCCGACACCGTGGTGCTGTGCGCCAGCGAGATGTTCGCCAACGCCGCCGACCACTCCCGTTCCGGCCAGGAGAACGGCCGCGTCATCCGGACCCTGTCCATGCCCACCGCCACCACCCTGCACCTGGGCATCACCGACGACGGCGTTCGCACCGAGAACCCTTCCCTCCCGCACATTCCATGCCAGCGCACCGCTTCCGACTGGGAGGAGGCCGAACGCGGCCGGGGCCTGCTGCTCATCAACACCCTGGCCACCAGGTGGGGCAGCAAGGCAGTGGTGGACTTCCCGTTCTGCGCGGGACTGGGCACCGTCGTGTGGGCCGAGTTCACCCTCACCCCCACCGCCCCCGCCAGCACCACCACTGCCGGGGCCGACCGATGAGCGCCCCCGCCGTCAGCGGGCCCAGCACCGACCGCATCCGCCGGGTCCTGGACGCGCCCCGGGGACAGCGCTTCGTCCGCCCAGGTAGCGCCAGCCACCCCAGTCGTTCCAGTCGTCCCGACAGCCTCAGTCGCCCCAGGAAAACCGACAGCCCCGGCGAACCCACCCGGGAACAGCGACTCCTGGCACAGATGACGGGCAACCCCCGCGTGGCCTACCGCCAGACCCACGGCGAACTGCCCGCCTGGATGCACGTCCAAGCCGCCCGGTTGGCCGCACACGGCTCCCAGAAAACCCAGGGCGATCGGGGCACGTCGGGCACTCAGAACACTCGGGGCACCAAAGAAGCCGAAGGTCCGCGCAGGCCCTCACCGTCACCACAACGCCCGCAGGTACCCGCTGTTCCGCGCCCGCGACCCGCCCCCGACGACGGCCCGCTCCAACCTCGTCCGCAACACCCGGAACGCCCGCCCCTGCCGCGCCGCCGCTCCCAGCGTCCGCACAGCCACCGCAGAGCCCGACGCCTCGGCTGGACCCGCACCGGCCCGGCCCGCCTGCTGGTCGCCTACACCCTCGCCACCAGCGCCGGAGCCCTGGCCCACCACCTGGCCACGGTCCTGCTGTAGTCGGGAGCGACCCGCACCCCAACCCCTTCAGGAGGCCGCGCCGGATCGGGTGCCCGGCGCGACCGTCACACCTTCCCGGCGTCAGCCGTCCGCCTCCCTGGGAACCGACAACCCCGGTGAAACCCTTCAGGCGCGTCATCGTTCTCGTGCGCCGAGAGCAATCTCGCGCAAGAGCGTTGGCTGGCACCCCGACACCGGCTTTCATGGTTGTCGCAGGCCGTTGGGCCACCCGGGACGCCCACAGCCCGCGACCCGACCCCCGTACCGAGGAGGAGGCCCGCTGTGAACGACGACGGCAACAACTAAGGCAACAGCACCACGACGGCGGGGCGGCTCCCTGAGGGCCGCCCCGCTCACGTGCGTGTTGAGTGCACGACCGTTGTGTTCAGGGAGCGGCCTTCCGGACGCGTTCGGCCACGGCCGCGAGCCAGGCGTCGTCGGCGCGGGTGTGGTCGTGCGAGGACAGATACCCCTGGTACCGGTCGAAGTAGCCCTCGATCGGTGAGGCCACCTCGCGCCAGTCCTCACCCGCGTTGCCCGCGGTGCCGTGCATGGGGAAGAGCTTGGCGTGGGCGTGGTCCACCCCGTAGCCCTCGTACATGATCCCGGTGCGCGCCACGTCGGGGAAGGCCGCGTCCAGGCGTCGGGCGACCTCGCGGGCTGCCAGGTGCAGGGTCGCGTACTCCGACGGCTCCAGGTCGACCACGTAACTGGTGCGGTGCGCCTTGGGGATCACCACCGAGAACCCCTCGGTGTTGGGGAAGATCGACAGGAACGCCAGATGGTCGTCGTCCTCCCAGATCCGGTGTGCGGGCGCGTCCCCGGACACGATCCGGCAGAAGACACACACCGCGTCGCGGCTGGCGTTCATCGGACTCCCTCGAGAGAAGAGGACAGGGTGGCCCTGGCGCAGGTGGCACAGTCGGGGTCGCGCTCCGCCGCCTGCTGGTCGAGGGTCAGATCGTGCGACCACACCCCCACACGGCGGTTCAGCGAGGCGGGAGTTCCGAACCCGCCCAGATGGCGCAGCGCATCCAAAGCGGCCAGGGACGAGGCCAGCATGTTCACCGGCCCGCTGGAAGGCGCCTGGTAGCAGCCGTTGACCCTTGCGACGAGGGCTGTCAGCTCTCCGTCACCGTCAGGCGGGCGTGCCGTGAGCGACTGGCAGTCCCAACACCCGGTTGTTCCCGGTACCACCAGCGGACCCCACACCGCGATGTCGTTGACGTAGCAGGCGTTCATCCACGCCGTTCCCGACGCGACGCAGTAGGCGTTGACCATCCCCGTCAGACCGGGCGAGTCCGCCGAGACCACGAGGAGATCGCACACGGGCAGGTGTTCCAGGTCCGCCGCGTCCGCTACCCCGCGCACCACCGGCCGCACCCGGCAGGAAGAGTTGCGCCGCCGCAGTTCCCGGGCGAGCGCTTCGGCCTTGGGCAGGCCGATGTCGGCCTCGGTGAACAGGAACTGGCGGGTCAGGTTGCTCAGTTCCACGTGGTCACCGTCCACCAGGGTCAGTTCCCCGACACCGGCCGTGGCCAGGGTGACCGCGACCAGGCTGCCGATGCCGCCGCAGCCGAGCAGGACGACACGGGCCTGGGACAGACGCCGTTGCACCCGTTCGGCGTCGGCTCCGGAGAGTTCGTAGAACAGCGCGTGCCTGCTGTAGCGGTCGGCGCGGTCATAGGCGTGGGCAGGGATCAGGCAGTTGCCGTGTTCGAGCAGCAGCATCGCCGCCTCCGTGGAGGCGGCGTCCACGCCGCAGGGTCCGCGCAGGTGATCCGAGGCCTCCTGACGGGTTCGCGGTTCGCGGAAGTGGTCGGCCAGGCGTAGCAGCGGCTCCCACAGCGCGCGGTCGTGTACGGGCTGGCGTATCGAACCGAAGCCGAGGAAGAGCGTCGAGTCCTGTACCCCGACCCGCACATACGGGGCGAGTACACGCGGGAGGTCGTTATGGGACGTGCCAGAGGTCATGACCGGTACCGCCTTGGCATACGAGGAAAACGCGGACGGCGCGAGCGTAGGCCGGGAGCTTCGGCCGGGCTCGGGGATTGCGCGAGATTGCGTCCACCGGATCCGCCAACGGCTGCCCCAGCCGTCCTTCTCCCTGGATACTCGTAGCGCGCCCCTGACCCCCTGAACCGAGGAGGACCATGAAGCTCCGCAAACTCGGCACGACCTCCCAGGACGGTGCCTGCCCCACGTTGTACGAGACGGACACCGGTGACATCGTGGTGCAAGGCGACAAACTGACCGACCCCGAAGCCCTGTGCCAGCTAAGCGACGTCCTTGCTGGCGAGGAGTTCGTCGTAGTCCCGCGTGACCTGCTCACCCGCTTCGCCCCCAAGGATTGAGATGCCGGAGATCGTCAGCGGGAAGGACTTCACCGACCTCTTCCGCCGTTACCGATACACCGCCTGGCGTTTGGAGACACGCACGCACTACGGCAAGGCGAACGAGGACCTACCGTTCCAACGGTGGCTGGTCGGGGACGACTCCGACATCGAGTGGTTCAAGCCCTGGCTGAAGATGATGCGCGCCGAACTCGCCACCGGAAAGCGCATGGAGCGGGTCCGTCTCATCGACGACCCGCCCTCGGATTACCTGCGCTGGGAACTGTGGGGCACCCCCTACAACCTCGGCGTCGGAGAGGACATCCGTTACCTGCCGCGCACCCACCCGATCGTGGCGAAACTTCCCGACCACGACTTCTGGGTGTTCGACAGCCGCACGGTGGCCCGACTGGAATTCGAGGACGACCGTTTCCTCGGAGCGAGCCTGACCGAAGCCCCGGAGCAGGTACTGACTGCCCTTCAGGCACGGGACGCCGCCTGGCACCATGCGCTCACCTTCACCGAGTACATGGCATCTCGCGCTGCATGACCGACTATCAGACAGCCCGGATCTCCCTCGGCGTCCGCCTGCGCGAACTCCGGGATGAGGCCGGGCTGTCTGGCCGTGAACTGGCTTCCCGAGCCGGTTGGCACCCCTCCAAAGTGTCGCGTCTGGAGCACGGCAAGCAAACCGCGAGCGCGGACGATCTACGCTCATGGGCGCTGTTGTGCGGTCGCCAGGACGCCGCTGGAGGCCTGGTCGCGCAGCTCCGCTCCCTGGAGACCCACTACGCGAGTTGGCGACGCCAGCTCGCGGCCGGACACGGAGCACGCCAGAACTCCTATTTCCCCTTGGACGAGCGGACACGAAGGTTCCGGATCTTCGAGTCGGCCTGTGTTCCCGGTTTCCTGCAAACCGCCGACTACGCAAGGTTCATGTTCCGCCGGGGTGTGCGTCTGCACGGTGTGTCTGATGACGGACAGCGGGCGGTGGACGCCAGGATCGAGCGCCAACGCGTACTCGAAGCACCTGGCAAGACGTTCCACATCCTCATATGGGAGCCCGCCCTGAGGCTCCGCCTGGCTCCGGACACGATCATGGCCGACCAACTTGAACGCATCGTCGTCGAACTCACATCGGGAAGGGCTGAGATCGGCGTCATTCCGATGCGGTGCAGCACGGACGTGGTCCCCTCACACGGCTTCTGGATCTTCGACGATGACCGCGTGATCGTGGAGACCATCGGGGCCGAACTGTGCCTGACCGACGACGACGCGGTCGAGCCCTACCGGCGCGTCTTCTCAGCCCTCTCGCGTTCCGCGGTGAGGGGCCATGCGGCCCTCGAACTGGTGGAACGGGCCCGATCGGCTCTGACCGGTCATGGTCCCGACTGTCCGCGATGAGGCGAGACGGTTCACGATCACATGTCGGCCTGACCACGGGCGTCATGATCTCCTCGGACGTCCCCACTTCCTCTTCCAGCACGACACACAGCACGGAAGGAAACCCGACGCCATGAGCGTGATCGAGTACGAGGCCAAGGTCCTGGACATCGACGTCGACCAGGTGACCCAGCGCATCCTCGACAAGGGCGGCGCGGACCTGGGCGAGGTGCTTCAGCGCCGCTACGTCTACGACATCGAACCCGGCGACGCCTCCCGGTGGGTGCGCCTGCGTGACACTGGCAGTCGGGTCACGCTGACGGTCAAGGAGATCGACTCCGACGCCATCGGCGGCACCCGCGAGACCGAGACCACCGTGGGTGACTTCGCCACCGCCAACGCCCTGCTGGGCAAGCTCGGCTACACCCCGAAGGCCTACCAGGAGAACCGCCGCCACAGCTTCACCCTGGACGGCGCACAACTGGAGATCGATACCTGGCCGCGTATCCCCGCCTACCTGGAGATCGAGGCCGACAGCCGAGCCGAGGTGGTGCGCGTCGCGGCCCTGCTCGGCTACGCCGAGGCAGACCTGACGGGCGAGAACACCACCAAGGTCTACGCCCGCTACGGAATCGACCTGGCCACCATCACCGACCTGCGCTTCGGCACAGAGTGAAGCCGATCATCCTGGGCCTGGGCTCCTGTCCGGTGGTGTCCGTTCCCTAACGGGACCTGGCGCTTCGCCGTCAAAAAAACAACACCATGTCCGGGGACGCTCTCGGGGCGGACTGTTGAAGCGCGGAAGCGCTGTGTGCCCGCCGGTGAGCCGGTCGTGTGCGTTTCGGGATGCGGCCGGGGCAGGGACGGTTCGGGTCCGACGCCGAAAGAGGCCGCCACAGCTTGGGAGGAACACAGGCGGCTGGCCGCATGGGAAGGCGAACCCGTGCCCCTCCCTTGCGTCAGCGCGAACCCCCGGCTCTAGGCTGGGTGGCCGCCCCCCACCTGCCACTCGGCGCAGGCACCCCCTCCCGGCAGGAGAATTCGTGTCTCTCCGTGTCCACCGCAGCACACCCGTCGCGGCTCTCCACGGAGGGAAGCGGTGACGCGCGGACGCGAGCGGCGCCGCCGCAGAAGCCGTCGAGCGGCCGAGGACACCGTGTCTGCCCGGCGACGCGGTCGTCGCCTCCAGCCCGAAGGCGGCCTGAAGTCCAGCCTCGTCCTCACCCTGGCGGGGATGGTGGCCTCCGGTGTCGCGGCGCTGGCGCTGATCGGAACGGTCGGCGGAGTGGCACTCGGCTCCCTGGTCCGGCCACTGGCCCGGGACGCGGCCTTCGCTCTGGGCGGTAGGGCCGCCGAGGCCCGTGTCACCGGCGTGGTGGAGGGGGAGGCCCGAGTCGTCTTCACCGTCGCCGGAGAACGGATGGAGACCGTCGCCACCGGAACATACGACCTCCACCACGACCCCCGGGACGTGGAGGTCCGCTACTTGCCGGGCTCTCCGGACGAAGCAGCGTTGACGGACCATGCCGCCTCGTGGGGACCGGGCCTGCTCACCGCGCTCGTCCTGGTGGCACTGACGTCCGTGTGGCTGCTCCGGACCTGGCACGGAGGCGGGGTCTCCGCATCCCTTCGGGCGCGCCTGCGCCGTCAGGCCCCGCCCCTGCCGGTCGCTCGATGGGTGTTCCCGGCCGTGCTGTGTCTGGGGCTCGGTGCCCTGGTCTGCGCCTGGCCGTATCTGGGTGCCACGCCTGAGGAGATGGTGCTCCTCGACCCGTCCCTGACCTGGTTCGCGGTGGGGACGGCCGTGCTGCTGACCTCGGTACCGATGATGTGGCGGGCGGTCGTCCGCCATGCGGCCCTCAACCGCGCGCCCGTATACCCTCACTCGCCCTCCTCGAAGCGGATGAGGGGAGCGGTGAACGCGATCGTGGTTCTGGGGTGCCTGCTGATCCTGTCGGTGCCGGGGTATCTGCTCGTGGACCATGTGCGTAGCGAGGCGGCCATGACGTCGGGTCCGGAGGTACCGGGAACCGTCGAGGCGCTGGACAGGAGCGCCAGACGAGGCTGCTGGTTCGACGTGAGGGTCTCCTACCGGGTGGAGGACCTCCCCCACGAGCGCACACTCGATGTCGGCTGCTCGGAGCGGGGAGACCTCGCGGTCGGCGACACGGTCCTCCTGGAGACGAGCGCGGCCGAGCCGCACCTCGTGCGGATCGCGGACCGTTCCGCGTAGCCGGATGGTCCCGACGGGCACGCCCCGGGGAGGCTGCCGTGTGCGTTCCGGGATGCGGCCGGGGCCGGGTCGGTTCGGGTTCGGCGCCGACTGGCCACAAGCGGCCGTCGCCGCCCCAAGGGTCCCTGCCCGCGGCTAGGGTCGAACGCGCAGCGCGGTCACCCGCCGCGCGTTCCCCCGCTCCCCCGTTCACCGAGGACTCCCGTGCTCTCCCACACACTGCCCCACGCGATCGGACCGGTCCTGTTCGCGCTTCTGGGGATCGCCGGACTGCTCTGCGGTTTCGTGGCGCCGAAGGGCCGTCGCGCCCTCACCGGTATCGGGGGCGCGTTCGTCCTGTTCGCCTCGGCGGTCAACCTGGTCCTCGTGTTCCTGTACCAGCAGGTCTACTCCGGGCTCTCCGGCCCCTTCGGCATGCGGACCGCAGGGATGGTCGTCGACGGGCTGCACTACTTCGACCGCGCCGTGTTCGCCACCGGGCTGCTCCTGCTGGTCTTCGGCGCCACCCGGCGGCCTCCGCGCGTACGGACGCCCCGTCCCGTACACGCCCCCGCGGGTCCGTACCCGCCCGGTCCGGGCGCGCCCCGCCCGCACGGTACCGCCCAGCGCTGATCCCCGGAGCCGACGATGATCTCCCTTCTGCTGAACCTGCTGTTCTACTCCCTGCCGCTCCTGGTCTGCGGTGTGGTGGCGCTGCTCCGGGCCGCGGGCTCCCCCGGCGGCCGGGGCCTGGCCTTCACCGGCGGCGGGCTACTGGTGCTCGCCTCCCTCGTCACGGGCGGCTGGGAGGTGTGGATGTGGTCCCAGTTCTCGGATCTGTTCGTCTCCTTCTCGCAGACGGTGTCGCTGCCCCTGCCGATGTTCCCGTCCGTGCCCCTGACCTACCACGCCGTGGTCTCCCTCCTGCTGGCGGCGGCCGTCGTGCTCCTACTGTTCGGGGTGCTCAGCGCCCGTCGGCACAAGCACGCGGCCCCCGCCGGAGCAGGCCAACAGCCCGGTTTCCCCCACCAGCAGGCGGGCCCCGGCCAGCCCGTCCCCTCCGGTCCGGGCCACCGCCCCGGCCAGCCGCGCACCCCGGCGCCCGGCCGACCGCCCGCGGCTCCGCCCGGGTACGGCCAGCGTCCCTCCCCGCGCGGTTACGGACCGACCGGAGCCTCGGGCCCCTACAGCGACGCTTCCGGCGCGGGTGACTCCGGGGGAAGCGGTGGAGGCGGTGGCGGAGGCGGCCACAACGACGGCGGCGGGGCCGACGGGGGCGGCGGCGGAGGCGGTTTCTAGCCCCCGGTCACGGCTGCTCCGGTCTCTCCCGGTCCTCGATGCGGACCGTGCCCGTGCTGCCGTCGACGGTGATCCGCTGTCCGTCCCGGATCACCTCGGTCGCCCCGGGAACACAGATCACGGCGGGGATGCCGTACTCCCGGGCGACCGTCGGCCCGTGCGCGATGGTGGACCCCGTCTCCACCACCAGCCCTCCGGCGGTCATGAACAGGGGTGTCCAACCGGGGTCCGTACTCTGGGCCACCAGGATCTCCCCCGGTTCGAGCGTGGCCCCCGCCGGATCGTGGATCACCCTCGCCACCCCGGTCACGGTCCCTGAGGAGGCGGGCACGCCGAGGAGTTCCCCGTCCCGCCCGGAGGGCGGGGCGGGCAGCGCGGCCTCCACGTCGGTGCCGTCGGACAGCAGGACCGGGGGCACCCGGCGGCGCCCGCGCTCACGCAGGTACTCGGCGCGGCGCTCGGCGACGAGCGCGCGCTGATCCGCGCCCTCCACCAGGGCGCGCGCCTCCGGCATGCGGAGGAACATGATGTCGTCGGGCGCGTCCAGCCGTCCCGCCCCGACCATCTCGGCGCCGACGAGGAGGAGCTGCCGACGCGTCTCGGCGATGGCGAACAGCCAGGAGAACTTGGGGTACTCCCGCATCCCGGTCAGGGCGCGCGCACGGTCGAAGGAGAACGACGCCAGCCGCGCGCGGACGGGCCGGGAGGCGAGCGCCCTGCGGACCAGCGCGTCCCGTGTGCGTTGGGCCTCGGCGGCGGCCCGTGCGAACCTCCGGTCGGGTTCCTGCTCCGGGTCGGTCACCCGCAGGTAGTTGGCGATCACCGCGAACAGGGGTGCGGGGTCCTCCGACCACCGGGGCACGCCCACGTCGACCTCGGCGGCGCCGCGGTGCCCGTACCTCTCCAGGAAGCCGTCGAGGCCGATGTCGGGGAGCGTCCCCGCCCGGTACCTGGCCGCCAGCTCCTCGGGCGGGGTTCCCCGGAGCAGTTCCCCGTACCCGCGCGCCCCGACCGCCAGCCGCCACAGCGCGAGGTCCATCCGCGTGGTGACGTTGTGCGGCATCCCGCCGAGGACGGCGGCCACCTCGCCCGGTTCGGCGATCCCCCTGAGCAGGAGGTCGGGCGCCCTGGCGGCGAGGATACCGACGCACAGGGGCCCGATCATCGGGACCATCCCCTCCGTCAGCGCCTCGTTCTGGAGCTGTGTCGCGTGCCCCAGCCGTTGCGCGGGAGTGAGCGCGTGCTCCGGGGCGCGGGTGGCCCGCGTCCGGAGCACCTCACCGGCACGCAGGAAGCTCCGCCTGGCGTCGTCGGGGTCGACGAGCGCGGCCACGGCGTCACCGAGGATCCTTCCGGTGAGCGGCAGGGCCCGCGCGACGGCCCCGACCGCCCTGCCCAGGCTGGTCCGTCCGCCCGGGCGCGCGGCGAACCGCGGGTCGTCCAGGAGGGAGCGGACGGCGGCCGCGGCCCGGGGGCCGTAGACGACCATGCTGCCCGGCAACGCGCCGCGGATCCAACGGTTGCGCAGGTAGGGGGTGAGATCGAGGTAGAACCTGCCCGCCACCGAGGCCACCGATCCGCCCCCGTCATCGGGGCCGGTGCTCCGGGAGCCGAACCACGCGGAGGCGACGGCCCCCAGCACGGACAGGCCCATCGGGGTGAACGGGCGGAGCATGCCCTGCATGTTGCCGACCTCGAAGTAGGCGCGGGGCCCGTCTTCGTGGCGGTCGGGCAGCGGGAAGAGGGTGGTGATCGCGCGGGACTGGAGGATCCAGGGGGTTCCGTCGCGGTCCAGGGCCCACTCGACGTCCTGCGGCGAGCCGAAGTGCCGCTGGAGCCGATCCCCGGCGGCGTGCAGCTCCGCCACCTCCTGCGGGGACAGGCATCCGTCGCCGGGCCCCTCGGTCCTGCCGTCCGCGGCCACGACGTAGTGGTCGGGCCGGACCGTGCCGTCGACCACCGCGGTCCCGAGGCCGGGAACGGCGTCCAGGACGGTCTCGCCCCGCGTGCCGGTGACCGGGTTGGCGGTGAACAGCACCCCCGCGGCCCGGGGCTCGACCATGCGCTGCACGACGACGGCCATGTGCACCCCGTCGTCGTCGATCCCCCGGTCGCGCCGGTAGGCGACGGCCCGGTCGGTCCACAGGGAGTCCCAGCACCGGCGGACGGCCGTGAGGAGGTCGTCGGCCCCCTCAACGCCGAGGTAGGTGTCCTGCTGCCCCGCGAAGGAGGCGTCCGGCAGGTCCTCCGCGGTCGCACTGGACCGCACCGCCACCCGGCCGCCGCCGAGGGCCTCGTAGGCGGCGGTCACCTCCGCCTCCGGCAGCCTCCCGGAGCGGTGGGCCTCGGTGGTGACGCAGAAACCCGGCGGCACGCGTTCTCCGGCCGCGATCGCCCCGGCCAGCCCGGCGGCCTTGCCACCGACCAGGTCGGTCCCCACCCCGTCGATCCGATCCAGTTCCACCACGAGCACGACGCCACCTCCGGCTGTTCTGCCACCGCTTCCCATGTTCCTCGCCGGGGGCGGGGGCCGCCACAGCCGAAAAGGATCTGTGGAAAACTCCGGCGGCGGGTCCGTCGTCCCGCCTCGCGTACGCGGACCGCGGCGGGGCCGTCCGCGGCGACGGGCACGCGGTCGTCATGCGCGCGGGCAGGCGGAAGCGGTCAGTACGCGCCTCGACGCGGAGAGAGACCCGGCGCTAGAGTCTGGCCCTGCGCGCCACCCCAGGAAAGGCTCCGGATGTCCGATATCTCTCCCATGTACACCGTCTTCTCCTTCTCCTCCTTCGTCTCCCTGTTCTTCGAGGGCCTCTACCTGCTCTTCGGCATCATCGTCCTGGCCCTCACCGGCGTGGTGGCCGCCGACCGCAAGGGACTCGTGGCGACGGGCGGCGCCCTGCTCGTCCTCGGCGCCCTCGGCGACCTGGCGGTCCAGATCTGGAGCTTCTACGCCCTGTACACGGCCATGGCCTCGTCGGCCGTCCCCGCGACCAATCCGCTGCACCTGGTGTTCACGCTGGTCTTCCTCGGAGGCCTGCTCACCCTGGTGCTGGCCGCGGCCAAGCGCGTCCCGGCCCCGGCCGCCCCTCCTGCGCCGGGCTCCCTGCCCGGTCCGCACCCCTCCCCGACCCGCTGACGCGAGGAGTCCTCCGATGTCCTTCCTCTACCTCCTCGGCACGGTCGTCCTGCTCGCGGTGGCGGTGGTCGCCTTCGTCCGAGCGAAGGGATCGCCCTCTCCGGGCGCCGTCCGGACCGCCGGCGCCCTCATGATCGTCGCCGCGCTCGCCCAGGTGGCCAACGTCGTGGTCGTCACCGCCATCGGGTCCATGGGTATGGAGACCAACGCGTTCCTGCTGGCCAACTCGGTGACGGGCCTCCTCGTGGAGATCGTGTACGGGCTCATGGTCACCGGCGCGCTGGTCGCGCTCGCCGTCGCGCTGGTGCGGTCGAAGTCCGCTGCCGCACGCGCCGCGGGCCCGGCCGCCGCGGGCCCTCCGGCCGGTCACGCGTTCGCGCCGCCCGCGCCCGGCCAGCCGTACGGGTTCGGGCAGTCTCACCCGGTGCCGCCCGGGCACGGCCGCCCCGGGTACGGGCACGGCCACCCCGGTGCGCCCGGCGGGCCCGCCGAACACCCGGGACACCCGGGGCACCCGGGACCGGAGGGCCGCCCGCCCACGTCCGGTGAACCCGGTGGCGGCACCGGCTGGGGCCCGGGCAACAGCGGAGGTTTCGGCGGTGGCGGAAGCTCCTCCGCCGACGGGGGAGGCTCCTCCTCCGGCGACGGCGGTGGCGGCGGCGGTGGCGGCGGTGGCGACTGATCCCCGCGCGCATTGGTCCCCGGCGGGCCGGTCCCCGGGCAGACTGATTCCCGTACGGACCAACCCCGACGGACCGGCCCCGGACAGGCTGACCTCAGCGGACTGATCCTCGTCCGGGCTGACTCCCGGCGGGCCGGTCCCCGGGCAGACTGATTCCCGGAGGCCTGGACCTCGCGGACCAGCCCCCGTCAGGGGCCGACCGACGCGAGACGGCCTGACCTCGAACGGGGTCAGGCCGGTCGTGTGTAGAAGAGCGAGTAGCGCCAGAACAGCAGCCGCCGCGGGCGTGCGCCGGGCAACACCTCCCCGGCCTCCTGTGCGATCTCGCGCAGGCTCATCCGCGGGTCGCGCATCGGCATCTCGGCGGTGGGTCCCACTGTGTGCGGGTTCGGCGTGCCGGTGAGCGCGCGGCCCAGCCGCAGGCCGAGCCCGACCGCCCACTGCGGACCCAGCGCGGCCAGGCTGGTCGCGACGTCGGCGGCGTCCTTCTCCCTGTACAGGCCGAGGACGGCCAGCGTGCCGCCGGGGGCGAGGGCGGCGGCCATCCTTTCGAGCGAGGGCCCGAACGGCATGTGGTGGATGCTGGCGATCGAACTGACGAACCCGTACCCACCGGGGCGCGGCTCCGTCTCCTCCAGCGCGGCCACGCGGTAATCGACCGGCAGCCGCGCGGGCGTGCGCTCACGGGCCATGGAGACCATCCGCGGTTCGGGGTCGATCGCGTCGACGGAGATCCCGCGGGAGGCCAGGGCCCTGGCGAACCTGCCGCCGCCGCACCCGACGTCGAGCGCTCGGGTGCAGTGCGGGGGCACGTGGCGGAGGAGGTGTTCGTGGTAGTGGCTGTTGTGGTCCCAGGAGATGTCCACGGGACTCGGGGGAAGGATCGGGCTCATGCGCCCGAAGGCTATCCGGCCTGGCGCTTGGCCTCCAGGGCCTCCATGGCGGCGACGGCGGTGGCCACGGTCTGGTGGACCGGGACCTGACGGTGCAGGCCGACCAGGCGGACGACCTTGGTGACGCGTTCGTTCAGAGCGGCCAGCGCCAGCGATCCGCCCAGGTCACGGACGGTCCTGTAGGCGTTGATGATGACGTTCAGCCCGCTGGAGTCCATGAAGTCCAGACCGGACAGGTCCAGGATCAGCCAAGGACCGTGGTCCTCGACAGCGGACTGGATGTGTTCCTGGAGGTCGGCGGCGGTCGCGATGTCGAGTTCTCCCTCGATCGCGACGATGACGCTGCGGCTCTCCACCCGCGTGCTCAGCCCAAGCCTGTGCACGTTCACTCCTCCCGGCCCCACGTTGAGATGGTGAGGGGTCCCTTCGCTTAACCATACGCAGACCGGCGGACCACGCCCACCCGGACCGGCGCCACTCCCACAGAGCCGGTCCGACGTCAGGGGGGAGCGTCTGACACGCCCGCGAGCCTGGTAAGTCGTTGGACACACACGGTATAAGCGAACCGCCCGTTCGGGAATGGCATACCGGAAGAAATTTTCGCCTCCTGGGCACGAACTCGGCAGTGAGCGCCCGTTATCCACCGTTGTCGGCAGGACATTTCATGACATGGGATGCGCCGGGGACACCCGGACACCGCTGCGCGGCGGCGCCGCCGTCACCGCGCGTTCATCCGGTGGTCGAACAGCGGTCCCGGGGCAAGGCGTTGAGCAGCGCCCCGGCACCGCGCCGCCTCCGGGGTCACCCGGCCGACAAAACCCGCGGTCCCGGGTCGAGGCGTTGGGCAGCGCCCCGGCACCGCGCCGCCTCCGGGATCACCCGGCGGACGGACCGCGGTCCCGGGTGAAGGAGTCCAGCAGCGTGCGCGCGGCGAGGGTCGCCGTGGTCTCCCCCGACCGCACCTCCTCCTCCGTCCGCGGCAGGAGCGAGGCCACCCGGGGGTCGCGCAGGAACGCGTCCATGAGCTGGTCGCGGACCTGGTCCCACATCCAGCTGACCCCCTGGCGGCTGCGGCGCTCGGCCAGCGCGCCGTGACCCAGCACCTCGCGGTGCCGGGTCACGGCGTCCCACACCTCGTCGAGCCCGTCGCCGGTCAGGCCGCTGCACGTGAGCACCGGCGGACGCCAGTCCGGGTGCACCGGCTGGGGGAGCCG
>ANAW01000026.1:0-22719 GCA_000340945.1 Nocardiopsis synnemataformans DSM 44143
GCGCGTCCTCGGCGTGCGGCCCGTCGGCCTTGTTGACCGCGACCACGTCCACCAGCTCCAGCACGCCCTTCTTGATGCCCTGGAGCTGGTCGCCCGTGCGGGCCAGCGTGAGGAAGCAGAAGCAGTCCACCATGGCGGCGACCGCGACCTCGGACTGGCCGACGCCCACCGTCTCCACCAGGACCACGTCGAACCCCGCCGCCTCCATGAGCAGCATGGTCTCCCGCGTGGCCCGGGCGACGCCGCCCAGGGTCCCCGCCGTGGGCGAGGGCCGGATGAACGCGTTGGGGTCCACCGACAGGTGTTCCATCCGGGTCTTGTCGCCCAGGATGCTGCCGCCGGTGCGCGTGGAGGAGGGGTCCACGGCCAGCACCGCCACCCGGTGCCCGGCCTTGGTCAGCCGGGTGCCCAGCGCGTCGACGAACGTGGACTTGCCGACGCCGGGGACCCCGGTGATCCCCACCCGGCGGGCCCCGCCGGTGTGCGGCAGCAGCCGCACGAGCAGCTCCTGCGCGGCACGCGCGTGGTCCGGACGGCGGGACTCCACGAGCGTGATCGCCCGCGCGAGGGTGGGCCGGTGACCGGCGAGTACCCCCTCGACGAGGGCGTCCACGTCCACCGGGCGGCGCCGCCCCGAACGCCGCGCGCCCGGCACGGGATCCTGCTCCGCCACGCCTGCCTCCCTCTTCCCGGCCCTCGGGCCGCGCCCCGGCCCGACACGTCTTCCCTCTGCCGCGTCCCCGCCCACCGCGTCCTCCGCCGCGCCCTGGTCCGCCGCGTACTCCTCCGCCGACGCGCCCCGCACCGACGCGCCTTCCCTCCGCTGTGCGCTCCTCCGCCGCGTCCCCGCCCGCCGCGCCTTGGTCCGCGCCGCGTTCCTCCGCCGACGCGCCCTCGTCCGCCGCGTGCCCGTGCAGCCCGGGCGGCCGACCCCGGTGGTCAGCGCCCCCGCGCTTCCCCCCTACCCCAGCCGTTCCTCCAACTGGTCGAGCAGGTCGACGGCGGCCTCGGCGATGACCGTCCCCGGCGGGAAGATCGCCGACGCGCCCGCCTCCCTCAGCGGCGCGAAGTCCGCCGGGGGGATGACCCCGCCCACCACGATCATGATGTCCCCGCGGTCCAGCCGGGTCAGCTCCTCGCGCAGCGCGGGCACCAGGGTCAGGTGCCCCGCGGCCAGGGAGGACACCCCGACCACGTGCACGTCGGCCTCCACGGCCTGCGCGGCGACCTCGGCCGGGGTCTGGAACAGCGGGCCGACGTCCACGTCGAAGCCCAGGTCGGCGAAGGCGGTCGCGATCACCTTCTGGCCGCGGTCGTGGCCGTCCTGGCCCATCTTGGCGACCAGGATGCGCGGGCGGCGGCCCTCGTCCTCGGTGAACTCCTCCACCCGGCGGGTCACGCGCTCCATGAGGTCGGCCGCGTCGGCGCTGCCCGCCGCCTCGTCCCTGTACACACCCTGAATCGTACGGATCTGCCCGGAGTGGCGGCCGAAGACCCTCTCCATCGCGTCGGAGATCTCGCCCACGGTGGCCTTGGCGCGGGCCGCGTCGACCGCCGCCGCCAGGAGGTTGCCGGTCAGGACCTCGTCCGCCCGGGACTCGCCCCCGGCGGCCGCGGTGAGCGCGTCGAGCGCGGCGCGCACCCGGCCCTCGTCGCGCTCCTCGCGCAGGCGGCGCAGCTTCTCCAGCTGCTGGGCGCGCACACGGGAGTTGTCGACCTTGAGGACCTCGATCTCGTCCGCGGTGTCGGGGCGGTACTTGTTGACGCCGATCACCGGCTGGCGGCCGGAGTCGATGCGCGCCTGGGTGCGGGCGGCGGCCTCCTCGATGCGCATCTTGGGCAGCCCGGCGTCGATCGCGGCGGCCATGCCGCCCGCCTTCTCGACCTCCTGGATGTGCTCCCAGGCCTTGGCCGCCAGCTCCTGGGTGAGGCGCTCCACGTAGTAGCTGCCGCCCCAGGGGTCCACGACGCGGGTGGTGCCCGACTCCTGCTGGAGCAGCAGCTGGGTGTTGCGGGCGATGCGCGCGGAGAAGTCGGTGGGCAGGGCCAGCGCCTCGTCCAGGGCGTTGGTGTGCAGCGACTGGGTGTGGCCCTGGGTGGCGGCCATCGCCTCCACGCAGGTGCGGGCCACGTTGTTGAACACGTCCTGGGCGGTGAGCGACCACCCCGAGGTCTGGGAGTGGGTGCGCAGGCTCAGCGACTTGTCCCTGGCCGCGCCCAGGTCCCTGACCAGGCGCGCCCAGAGCAGGCGGGCGGCGCGGAGCTTGGCGACCTCCATGAAGAAGTTCATGCCGATCGCCCAGAAGAACGACAGGCGCGGAGCGAACACGTCCACGTCCAGCCCGGAGCGCTGACCGGCGCGGATGTACTCCACGCCGTCCGCGAGGGTGTAGGCCAGCTCCAGGTCGGCCGTGGCCCCGGCCTCCTGCATGTGGTAGCCGGAGATGGAGATGGAGTTGAAGCGCGGCATCCGCTGCGAGGTGTAGGCGAAGATGTCGGAGATGATCCGCATCGACGGCTTCGGCGGGTAGATGTAGGTGTTGCGGACCATGAACTCCTTGAGGATGTCGTTCTGGATGGTCCCCGACAGCTTCTGGGGCGGTACCCCCTGCTCCTCGGCGGCCACGATGTAGAGCGCCAGGACCGGCAGCACCGCGCCGTTCATGGTCATGGACACGCTCATCCGGTCCAGCGGGATGCCGTCGAAGAGCTGGCGCATGTCGTAGATGGAGTCGATGGCCACGCCCGCCATGCCGACGTCGCCCGCCACCCGGGGGTGGTCGGAGTCGTAGCCGCGGTGGGTGGCCAGGTCGAAGGCGACCGACAGGCCCTTCTGCCCGGCGGCCAGGTTGCGCCGGTAGAAGGCGTTGGACTCCTGGGCGGTGGAGAACCCCGCGTACTGGCGGATGGTCCAGGGCTGGTTGACGTACATCGTCGGATACGGGCCGCGCAGGTAGGGCGGGATGCCGGGCAGCCCGTCCACGAAGTCCAGGCCCGCGCGGTCGGCGGGGGTGTACAGCGGCTTGACGCCGATGCCCTCGGGGGTCTCCCACTCCAGGGCGTCGGCGGCCTTGCCGGTACCGGCCTCCAGCGCTTTCTGCCAGGCGGCGTAACCGGAGACGGTGTCACCGGAGGCGGCGTCACCGGAGAAGGCGGGGAGCCGCGGCGGGACGTCGGAGAAGTCGGGGATCATGCGTGCGCCCCCTCGGCAGTGGCGGTCGGTGCCGGCGGATCGGTGAGCAGGACGTCGACCAGGTCGGTGAGGAGGGCGACGGCGTCGCACCCCCGGTGGGCGAAGGCGTCGACCCCGGCCTCGCGGTAGGCGTCGCGGGGCGCGCCCGCGAGCAGGACCCGGCGGGCCCCCGCCCGCCTGAGCGCACGCGCGGCGTCCTCGGCCTGCTCGGCGTAGACCGCGTCGGAGGAGCAGAGCACGGCGACGCGGCTGCCCGAGGCGGCGAACGCCTCCGCGACGGCGGCGGCGCCGTCGAGCGGGCCGGGGTCGTGGGCCGCGACGCCTCCCGCCGCGAGCAGGTTGGCCGCGAAGGACGCCCGGGCCGTGTGCGCGGCGACCGGGCCCAGCGTGGCCAGGAAGGCGGTGGGCCGTCGGCCGGTGTCGCCCGCGCGGGCGTCGCTGCGGTCGCGCAGCGCCTCGTAGTCGTCGGCGTAGCAGCGCACCGGGAAGCCGCCGGGGACGGGGGCAGGTGGCCGCGCGGGGTCGGCGGGCCGCACCAGCGGGGTCTCGTCCGCGTTGGGGAACTCGCTGACGCCGGTGAGCGGGGAGCGCCGGTGGGCGAGGTCGAGGCGGCGGCGCTCCCACACCGCGTCCACGCGCTCGCGCAGCAGGCCGTGCTCGACGGCCTCGGCGGCCCCGCCCGCGGCCTCCAGTTCCCGGAAGAACGCCCAGCCCGCCCGGTACAGGTCGCGGGTGAGCGCCTCGACGTAGAAGGAGCCCCCGGCGGGGTCGATGACCCGTGCCAGGTGGGACTCCTCGATGAGCAGGGACTGGGTGTTGCGGGCGATGCGGCGGGCGAAGTCGTCGGGCAGGCCCACGGCCGAGTCGAAGGGGGCGACGGTGACCGCGTCGGCTCCCCCGACCCCGGCGGCGAAGCAGGCCACGGTCGTGCGCAGCATGTTCACGTGGGGGTCGCGCCGGGTCATCATCGCCTCGGAGGTGGCGGCGTGCAGGCGCATGGCGCGCTGGTCGGCGGGCACCCCGCTGGCGTCGAGGACCTGGTCCCACATGGCGCGGACGGCGCGCAGCTTGGCGATGACGCCGAACTGGTCGGCGTTCGCGGCCAGGCGGAACTCGATGCGCCGCGCGGCGTCGGGCAGGTCCATCCCGGCGGCGTGCAGGGCGCGCAGGTAGGCGGTCCCGGCGGCGACGGCGAAGCCGAGCTCCTGGGCGTCGGAGCCGCCCGCGTTGTGTACGAGGCGGCCGTCGGCCACGAGCAGCCCCAGTCCGGGGCGCCCCCGGGCCAGCTCCGCGGCCAGGCGCGCGGGGTCGATGACGTCGGGGCGCTCGCCCGCCAGGGCCGCGGCGCTGAGGGGGTCGATGCCCAGGTGGGAGATGATCCGGCCGTCGGGGACGCCCGCGTCGGCGTGGGCGTCGAGCAGCGCGTTGGCGGCGTCGGCGTGGTCGGCTCCGGAATCCAGGACCACGGGCGCGAGGTCGAGGTAGACGTCGCTGAGGGCCTGGCCGAGCGCGGAGACGGGCAGGCCGGTGCCGCCGACGGCGATCCACAGCGAGCCGACGCCGTTCATGAGGTCGGCGTGCAGGCGCCGCCGCAGGACGGCCGGGTCGGCGTCGGTGTGGCGCGCGCGGATGTCCCAGCCCTCGGGGACCGCCCCGCCGGGCCGGTGGCCCCGGGTGAAGGGGGCCAGCCCCGGGAAGCCGGGGTCGGCTGCCGGGGGGTCGGATGTGTAGAGGGGCTCGATGTCGAAGCCGTCGTAGGTGTGCGTGGCCAGTGCCGACTCGGGTGTGTCGGCGAGCCGGTCCTCGGGGACACCGCTCTTGCGCAGCACCCCCGCCACGAGTTCGCGCCACCGCTCGTGTGTGGCGGCGGGGAACCCGTCGGCCGGGTTGGGGGCGCCGGATCCGGCGGCCCCGCTCTCAGGGACGTCCATACAGTGGATGGTAGAGAATCGCGCTCGGTCGCGCCGCTCCGGGGTGTGGGGCACGGCACACCGCGGCGCTGGGCCGGGCCTGCCCGCGGGGGTCCCGGGTCCCTCCCCCGCGCCGTCGCGGCCCTCGCGCCGAAAGTGCGCGGCGCGCGCACCCGGACGCGGCCGGGTGCGCGCTCCCGTGCCTGCTCACGGCGGCAACGGACGCCTCAGGGAGTCTTCGGCGCCTCACGGGTCACGTACTTCACCGAAGTGTCACGGCCCGCGTTCTTTCAGTGAAGTGGAACACACTCCTGGTATCCGGTGAACCGACAGAGGGTGACGGGAGTCGGACTGGCGGGCCTCCCCATGCGTTTCACGGCCCACGGCATCCCCCTCCCCCCCACCCCCACCAAGGACGAAAAGGACAGAGATGCCCTTCTTCCCCCCTCACGGCCGCTTCGCCCTCACCCCGGTAGTTTCCCTCTCGCTCGTGTTCGCCCTGTCCGCCTGTGGCGGCGGGGAGGACCCCGCGGAGGCCTCGGCGCCCTCGGAAGAGGCCGCCGAGGAGACCACCGCCGCAGAGGGCACTCCGCCGGAGGCGCTGTCCCAGGAGGAGCTCGCCGGGCTCCTCGTCGAAGCACCCGTACCCGGCTCCAGACCCCAGGTGGACGAGTCCGCCCTGCCTCCCGAACCGGAAGCCTCCGCGTCCGTGTCCGAGCGGGCGGCCTGGGCCCTGCTGACCGAGGTGTCCCGCAAGGCCTCCCATGTCGACCCGGGCGCCGCCGCCGCGTGCCCCGAGCAGATGACGGAGCCCGTCGAACCGGGCCTGAGCTGCACCCTCACCTACGGCGGCCTGGACATGCAGTTCCCGGTCCTGGCCGGGGACGGCGGCGCCGCCTTCCGGTTCGAGTACCCGGAACTGCCCACCGTGCGCGAGGTCGTCCAGAACACCATCCGCTTCGACCACGGCGTCGAGGCGGTGCACTGCGACATGGACGACGTCGTGGCCGTCGAGCCGGGCGCGGAACGGGCGCCCTACCTCTGCTACGCCCGGGACGGCGGGCTCGCGGGGTCGGACTCCCCGGAGGACACGGTCTCCCCCTACGAGGTCTACGTGCTCATCGGGGGAACCCTGGCCACCTACCAGTACCTGGACGCGGAGTAGCGGGACCCGCCGGGGCCGCGCGGTCCCCTACCGAGGGAGGACGACATGCCCTTCACCCCCAGCCATGTCGCGGCGGTCCTGCCCCTGGCGCGTACCGGGCTGCCGCCGGCGGCCCTGGTCGTCGGGTCGGTGGCGCCGGACCTGCCGTACTACCTGCCGCTGCCCGTGGCCGCGACGACCACGCACGGCCCCGCCGGGCTGTGGCTGGACGTGCTGCTCGGCGGCGTCGTGCTGGCGGTGTACGCGTACGCGCTCCGGCCCCCGCTGCACGCGCTGGCCGGGCGCTCCCCGGCCCCGCGCTCCCGCGCTCCCCGGTCGGCGCGGGAGGCGGCGCGGGCCGTCGCGCTGACCGCCGCGGCCCTGGCGGTGGGGTCGGCCACGCACATGGCCTGGGACTCCTTCACCCAGACGGGCGGGGCCCTGGTGCGCGCCTGGCCGCTGCTGAGCACTCCGGTGGCGGGCCCGCACCTGCTCTACAACGTGCTGATGTACGTGAGTTCGGCGGGCGGGCTGGCCGCCCTGGCCTGGTGGGTCCACCGCGAGCGCGTCCGGCGCGCGGACGCCGGACGCGCGGGCCGGGGCGCGGGTGAGCGCATCGGGCCCGCCCCCGACGACCGCGGTGCTCCCGCCCCGGACGGTCCCGGCGGGGGCTCCCCGGGCGGCCCGGCGGGCGGGCGCGTGCGCGTCCTGGTCCTGTCCGCCCTCGCCGTGTGCGCGGTGGCGGGCGCGGTGGCGGGCGGGCTGTCCGACCGCGCGCAGGTGAGCGGCTACGACCTCGTGCGGTGCCTGCTCGTCGGAGCGGTCACCGGCACCGGGCTGGGCCTGACCGCGTGGACGGCCGCCTGGTGGTCGCTGCGACCGCTGCGCCGGACGGCGCGCTGACGCCGCGCGGTCCCGGCGACCGTCACAACGGCACGGGCCGGTCCGGTTCCGACCGGGCACATGCCACGGCCCGCGACGTGGGCCCGGACGGATCCGGGCCCACGTCGCGGGCCCTCAGGCCCCGCCCCCTCCGGCGCGGGCCGCCTCGGCGCCGGTCAGGTCCGGGCCGAAGGCCGCGTGCACCTCCTCGGCGGTGAGGCCGTAGTGCTCCAGGCTGTACCGGTGGCCGCCCGGGTTCTTGCGCCGGTCCGCGCGCGTGTAGGCGAGCGTGCGGGCCCGGGTGTCGGGGCCGAACTCCTCACCGAGGCTGCGCCAGACGCGTTCGGCCGCCCCGAGCGGGTCGGACGTCAGTTCGCCGTAGGGCAGGTCGAGGAAGCGCTCCGGGCCGTGCTCGCGGCGCACGCGGCGGGCGCGCTCGGCGCCTCCCGCCCAGATCCCCAGCCACTCGCGGCCGATCCAGTGCGGGTCCACGTCGCTGTTGTGGATGTGCATCGACGCCTCGGTCAGGCTCGCCCACGACGCCACGGCCCGCGCCGGGTCGCGGTCGGTCAGGACGATCACCGCGTCGGGGAAGACGTTCAGCAGGGCGTCCAGGTTGAACAGGTGCAGGGGTGACTTGAGCACCCAGCGGCGCGCGGGCCGCTTCCACTGCAACGCCTGGAACTGCTGTTTGAGGTAGGCGTAGTCCGGGGTGGCGTCGCGCCCCTCGACCCAGGCGCGGTAGTCGGGGGAGGCCGCGCGGACGTGGAAGAACATCCCGTGCGGCAGGAGGAAGACGCACTCCTCGGGTTCGAGCGGGTGCATGGGGTGGATGGTCTGGAACCCCGGTCCCATGGCGTCCATGCCCCGGACCAGCGTCCGCGCCAGGGCGAGGCGCTCGCGCCTGCTCACGGTGCGCTCCCCGGGCCTGCCCGTGTCGGGGACCGGGCTCAGCATCTCCCACAGCCGCGGGGCGCGGGCCCGGACGTGCTGGGCCAGGAGCCCGTGGCCGAACGTCGTGCCCGTCCTGGGCAGGCCGGTGATGAACACCGGCCGCTCGACGGGCTGGGCGGCGACCTCCGGGTTGGCGTCGAGCAGGTGGAGCATGCGCAGGCGCGTCTCCAGCCGCCTCTGGACCTCGCCCCGCAGGCCGATCCGGCCGATCGGGGTGACATCGGGTACCGCCTGCCAGGCGTCGTGGAGCACCCGCATGTCCGAGAGGAAGGGTTCGTCGGAGGGCCAGGGGAGCCCGCTGCTGGCGGAGGCCTCCGCCAGCATGGCGTCGAAGGTCCCCTCCGCGGCCCCCAGGCGCTTCTCGAAGGGTCTGAGCAGGGTGTTGACCGGGTTCATCCACCGGGGGTGGTGCACGTTCACAAGCGCCCTCTCCTGTTGTGTCAGCCGCAGTTGGTGCCGTTGCGCAGGACCCACTCGTCGCCGACCACGCCGCCCCAGTCCACGCAGTGGCCCGCCGCGTCCACGTAGACCGGGCCCGCGTACTCCGTCCAGTCGCCCGGGTCGGTGTCCCAGGACGTGGAGTCGCTGCGTTTGAGGGCCGCGTCCATGTTGACGGCGCTGCCCGGGTCGGACCGCACCACGACGACGCAGTTGCGGCCGTTGGAGTTGTTGTAGGTGAGGAAGACGGTGCCCCCGCTGATGGAGGCCTGGTTGCGCACCCCGTACCCGCTTCCGCACTGGCCCCCGTAGGAGGCGGCGGTGGCGGGCACGGGGGTGGTCACCGCCACGGCCAGGGCCAGGCTCGCCACGGCGGCGGCCCTGCGCACGAGGGTCTTCGGCATGTCTCTCCCGTGTCTCATGTTCCGGTTCCTACCAGGGCGGGGTGCCCGTGCCGCTGGTGCTGTGCCGCTCCACCAGGCGGGTGATGGTGACGGTGCCGTCGCCGTCGGTGGTGTAGGTGACCTCGGCGGTGATGGTGCGGCTGCCCTGGTTGACGTAGCCGGTCAGGGCCGAGGGGCTGGAGGGCACCGAGCCGGCGCCGCCGTCGCCGACCGAACCGCCCTGGCTCTGGCAGAAGCTCCACGCGCACACCACGGTGGCCCCGTCGAGCACGGCGTACCGCCCCGAGCCGCCGGAGGGCTGGAAGGCCACGACGTGCTCGCCCGGGGGGCGCGTTCCGCTCGCGCCCACCCCGGCGCCCACCGTGGCCGTCGTGGTGGTGGGCCCGCCGCCGGAGCCCTCGTCCTCCTCGCTCTCGGACGCCTCCTCGGAGGGTTCCTCGGACGGCTCGTCGGAGGGCGGGGCGCTCTCCTGCGGTTCCTGGCCCACCGGCCCCGGACGCCGCCGCTCCTCCGCGGTCTGCTGCGCGTCGGCCGCGTCGGCGGGCTCGTCCCCGAACCAGGCGGCCATGGGCAGGGAGTCCCAGTTACTGGCCAGGGCCACTCCGCCGAAACCCAGCCCCGCGAGCAGGACGAGGGCGCCCAGGGCGGCGCCGACCACGGCCAGCATCCTGCCCGAACCACCGGAACTCCGGTCGGGGGCCACCGCGAACTCGCGCTCGGGGGCGGCCTGCACGCCCTGCCAGGTGTGGTCGACCACGGCGGCCATGACGCCGCCCGCCGCCGCGGCGGAGTCCACGGGGGCGTAGGAGCGCCCCGGGTTGCCCGCGGCGACCACGCCGCTGACCAGTTCCAGCGCGGTCGGCCGCTCGGACGCCTCCTTGCTGAGGGCGCGGGCCGCCAGGTCGGCCAGGGGGCCGTTGAAGCCCTCGGTGTCCGGTTCACCGCTGATCACGCGGTGGGCGACGGCGGCCGGGTCGCCGGTGCCGAACGGCGGGCGCCCGGTGGCCGCGTAGGCGACCAGCGCGCCCCAGGCGAAGATGTCGTCGGCGGTGCTGGGGGGCGCGCCCCGGTAGTGGTCCGGGCTGATCCAGCCGGGCGAGCCCAGCACGGACCCGGTGCGGGTCAGCGCGGTCTGGTCGATCGCGCGGGCCACGCCGAAGTCCAGGACGCGGGGGCCCTCCGGTGACAGCACGATGTTGGCGGGCTTGAGGTCGCGGTGGGCGATGCCGACCTCGTGGATCTGGGCGAGCGCCTCGGCCACCCCGGCGGCCAGACCGAGCAGCAGCTGCTCGCCCAGCGGGCCGTTCTTGCGCATGTAGGCGCTGAGCGTCATGCCCCGCACCAGCGGGGTGACCAGCCAGGGCCGCTCGGCCTCGGTGTCGGCGGCCAGCAGCGGCACGGCGCAGGCGCCGCCCACCCTGCGCAGGAGTTCCACCTCGCGGGCGAAGCGGGCCCGGAACTCCGGGTCGGCGGAGTACTCGGGGTGGATGAGCTTGACCGCGACCAGAGCGCCGCCCTGGTCGTGGGCCGCGTAGACGACGCCCATGCCCCCGGAGCCCAGGCGCCTGAGCGGCCGGTAGGGGCCGATGCGCGCGGGGTCGGTGGAGGTCAGTTCGGTCGCGGTCGCGGGGAGAGTGACGGCTGAGGGGTGCGTACTCACTGCTGTCTGCTCACAGGTCTCGTTCGGGGCGGAGTGGGGGAGTACGGGGCCCTCCCCCGGAGAGGGGGAGAAGGGGGCGAAAGGGGCACACTCATGGATATCACCGGTTCTGTTCCGGCCGCCCCGGGCGGGGCGGCCGGTGGCGGTCACGGCAGCGGCACCCTCACCTGCTGGATGCGGCCGTCGCCCAGGTGCAGGTAGGCGGTGCCGGGGGTGAGGCGGGGGCTGGACACGCCCTTGGGCAGGCGCATGCCCAGTACCTCGCCGTCGCTCTGGGACTGCGGGGAGAGCAGGGCGCCCACGCGGTTGCGCTTGAGGTGGACGTGCCACCCGTTGAAGCCGCCCTGGAGGGCCTCGTTGGTGCCCGCCGCGACGATGCCCCACCCCGCGCCGACCATGCCGCGGGCGATACGGGTGAACTCCTTGCCGAGATCGCTCTGGAGGAGGAGTTCGGCGTCGTCGATCATGACCACGGCGGTCTCGCCCTGGAACCGGCCGAGCGCCTCGTGCAGTTGGGAGAGCTTGGGCTCGGCCGCGTCCAGGACCCCCTGGACGCCCGGCTGGTGGCGCAGGTCGGCCAGGCGCGAGGAGCGCGGGGTGACCAGCAGGAGCTCGGTGCCGCCCTCCAGCAGCGACCTGGCCATCGTGGTGAGCATGCTGGAACGCCCGGACTGGGGAGGCCCGCTCACCAGGAACGTCGGAACGCGGGAAAGGTCGGCGCTGACCGCGGTCAGCTCGTTGCCGCCCACGCCCAGCAGCGCGTGCAGCGGGCGCGGGGCCCCGGGGCGGTAGCGGGCCATGTCGGCGTAGGCGAGCTGGTCGGGCAGGACGTCCACCCGGAACGGGCGCGGTCCGGTGCCCTCCTGCGGGCGCCGGGACACGAAGTCGGCGATGCGGCCCAGTTCGGCGCCCTGCGCCGCGCCCTGGGGGTTGCGGTTGAGCAGGGCGAGCTGAACCTCCATGGCGTCCCCGGCACGGAAGGCCCGGCCGTCGGGGATCTCCTCGGGCAGCGAGCGTGCGTTGAGCCCGGCGGCGCTGTAGTCGCCGTTGTCGTTGCAGCGCAGCACCAGCAGCTCCTCGGTGGTGGAGGAGTACTTGGTGCGGGTCAGGAGTCGGTCTCCGGTCGCCACGACGTGCACGCCCACGCCCGCCCCGTCGCGCATGAGGGTGGTGACGTCCTCGACCAGTGCGCCGTAGTTGTACTCGCCGAAGGCCTGCTCGAAGGCGTCCACGCGGTCGATGAACAGCACCACGTGGGCGGGGCGCTCGTCCGGTGGCAGCTTGGCGCGCAGTTCCTCCAGGTCGGCGCAGCCGTGCGAGGCGAGCAGCTTCTGGCGCCGGTCCAGCTCCTCGCCGAGCATGCCCAGCAGGCGCACGACCCGCTCCCCCTGTGTGCGCTGGGCCACCGCGCCGCAGTGCGGGAGCCGCTCCATCGGCAGGGGGGGGGGGGGNCGCCGTTGCCGCAGTCCAGGCCGTACATGTGCACGTCGCCGGGGTGGTGTGTCAGGGCAAGGGAGGCGGCGATGGTGCGCAGCGTCTGGGACCGGCCGGTGCGGCCCGAGCCCATGATGTGCAGGTGTCCCGTCTTGGCAAGGTCGAACACGTACGGGAACTGGCGCTGCTGGGCGGGCACGTCGACCAGCCCCACCGGGGCGGGCTGGACCCGGCCGTGCACGGCCTGCGGAGAACGACCCCGCAGCAGCTCGGACAGGGTGAGCGCGGTGGGCAGCGCGGGCAGCCACGGACTGGGCTGGCGGCGGGCGCCCGACCGCTCGGTGGCCTCCTTGACCGCGGCGACAAGGACGGTCAGGTCGGTGACCTCCACGTCGCCGGTGTCGGCGGGGCCCTGGGCGGCCGCGGGTGCGGGCAGCGCCAGGTCCGACCACTTCACGGCGTGCGCGACCGGATCGGAGGCGTTGGCGGCGGCCACGACCCGGCGCCCGCCCACCCGGCCGGACTGGAACGGCAGCAGGGAGGCGTGCCCCAGGCGCACGTAGGCGCGACCGGGGGTGTCGATGCCGATGTGCGCGGACTCGGCGGCGTCGATGACGTCGCGGCTCTCGGCCTCGTCGGTCATCCGCAGGGCGATGCGCAGGTTGGTGTTGGCGCGGATGTCGTTGGTGACCACGCCGCCGGGGCGCTGGGTGGCCAGGACCAGGTGGATGCCCAGGGAACGCCCCCGCTGGGCGATGTTGACCAGGCCCTTGACGAAGTCGGGCAGCTCGCGGGCCATGGACGCGAACTCGTCGATGACCAGCATCAGACGGGGCATCTGCGGCATGCGCGGGTCGCGGTCCAGCAGTTCCAGGTAGTCCTCGATGTCCTTGGCCCCGGCCTTGGCGAGGATGTGCTCGCGGCGGTGCAGCTCGGCGCCCAGCGACACCAGGGCCCGGCTCACCAGGTGGGTGTCCAGGTCGGTGACCATGCCGACGGTGTGCGGCAGTTCCACGCAGTCCTTGAACGCGCTGCCGCCCTTGTAGTCGATCAGCACGAACGACATGGACTCGGGGCGGTTGACCGCCGCCAGGGAGGCCACGAGGGTCTGGAGCAGCTCGGACTTGCCCGAACCGGTGGTACCGGCGATGAGGGCGTGCGGGCCGTCCCGGCGCACGTCCACCGAGAACGGGCCGTCCAGGCCCAGGCCGAGCGTGGCGACGGTGCTGCGCCCCCCGGAGGCCCAGTGGGCGGCGATGGCATCGCCGTTGGGCGGCTCCAGGCCGATGACGTCGAGCAGGCGGGCGCTGCGCGGGAGCGAGCCGCCGCCCTCGCCGACGCTGCTGTCGCGCATGGGCGCCAGGGCGCGGCCCAGCCGGTCGGCCCAGGCCGCGGAGGGCACGTCGGGGCGCACGTCCTCGACGTTGTCGAAGGAGGTGCGGCGCAGGCGCATGCCGTGCGGGGTGGAGCTGACCACGGCCTGGCACTCCTCGGGGAGCAGGCGCTCCTCGGCGTCCAGGCACAGGACGTAGATCCCGGTTTCGGGGCCCTCGCGCAGCAGCTGGACCACGCCGGGCAGCGAGCGGATGCGCCGGGCGCCGTCGAGCACCACCACGACCGCGGGCTGGTCGGCGAGGTCGCGGCGGGCCTGCTGGCGGGCCTCCAGGAGCATGAGCAGCTCCGACACGCGGCGGGCGCAGGTGGTGGCGTCGATGCCGATCCGACCGAGCGAGAGCTGGGGGCGGTCGCCGCGCAGGTGGGGCAGGTAACGGGTCCAGCGCCAGCGGTTGTGGTCGCCCTCCATGGACAGCAGGTACAGGTGCAGTTCGGCGGGGCTGTGCAGGGCGGCGAGCTGGGCGACCAGCCAGCGCTCCAGGGCCTCGGCCCCCTCGCCGCGCCCGGCCACGCCCACGACCCCGTTGTCCTTGACCGACACACTCACCGGGACGTCGCGCATGTCCCAGGTGACGTCGCGGCGGTGCTCGTCCTTGGTGGGGTCGCTCAGGACCACCCGGGAGGGGATGCTGCCGGTGCCCACGCGCAGCTGGGTGAAGTCCTCGTCGATCTGTCGGCGCTCCCACAGCCGCGCGCGCGGGCCGGTGGCCAGCAGCAGCACGGCGGCGGGGTCGGGGCAGGTGTCGCGGAGCTTGCGCTGTTCGGCGACGAGGGCGTCGCGCGCGTCGCGGGTGACGCGCTCCTTCTTCTCCTCGTACTCGGTGAGCTGCTGGTCGTAGCGGGCCTTGGTGGTGCGCCGCTGCATGATCTGCATGAACAGCACCGAGACGGGGGCGAGCAGGCCGATCAGCAGGTACTGGGGACGGCCCATGATGAGCGCGCTGCCGACCGCCATGGTGATCGGAACGAGGATCATCATGATCAACTGGGTGATCGGGCGGTCCGGCGGTTCGGGCGGGGTGGGCAGCTTGAACTTGGTCTTGGTGGGCGCGGGGTGCAGGCGGGGCGGGCGGTTGTAGTCCAGTCCGGTGCCGTCTTCGGAGGCCACCACGGAGGCGTCGGGGCGGTGGTTGGGCCACACCTCGAAGAGGGTGCCGCCCAGGGTGAGCTGCTCGCCCTGCGGCCAGACGGTGTCGGGGCCGACCTCGTCGCCCTCCAGGGAGCAGCCCCGGCCCCCGCTCGTGCCCAGGATGGTGACGGTCCCGTCCGGGGCGACCCGGATCCGCACCCAGTAGCCGTCGGAGTCCACGACGAGCACGGCGACCTCGTCGTCGCCGACGACGTAGTCGCCGGGGTCGAGGCGGGCCACGCGCCCGGCGTCGGGGCCCGAGACCACGCGGACCTCGACCACGCCGGGCGGCTCGCCCTTGACCGGGGCGGGGCCGCCCACGCCGACGAGGGAGCCGTCGAGGAAGCCCGCGTCGGCCAGGGAGGCGGACGGGTCCACGGGCCGGTCGCCCAGGTACAGCGGCACGTCCTGGCCCGGCGCGCGGGGCAGGGTGCGCACCATCGGGTCGACGGCCTCGGAGAGCTGTCGCACCGTGGAGCTGGGGTCGGCGTCGACGAGGACGTCCAGGCGCAGGGCGGAGGACGCCACGGGGCCGCTGCCGCCGGGGCCGTCCACGGCCGGACCGGTGGCTGGGGTCGCTGTGAAGAGGAGGCGCACGGTGGGACTGCTTCCGGGTTCGTCGTCGGGTCGGGGCGGGGACGGCGCGAAGGCGCCGCCCCGCCTGCCGGGTGGTGCGGGGCTCCGCCTCCGGGGTCAGCCCCTGAGGCCCTCGCCCAGCTTGTCGTCGGTCTCGCTGAAGGTCTCGCCGACGGTCTTGATGTACTTGCCGATGCCTTCGAGGCCCTTGTTCACACCCTCGAAACCGGTGTTGAACTCCTCGAAGAACGGACGGAAGTGCTTCTCGGCGGCGGGGGTGCTGTAGCCGTCCGAGATGAGGCCGTCGACCTTGCTCTTGATGCCTTCCAGCCGCTCGGTGAACTCGTTGAACTCCTGGATGAGGGAGGACGAGGTCTCCTCGGTCTTGTCGCTGTCGACGTTGTACACGGGCATGTGTGCCTCCTGCTGGTCTGGATGGGTGGGTCCGGGTCGCTCGCGCCCGGTCGGCGCGGTCGTGGCGGAAGCCGGGGCCGCTTCTGCGGGCACCATTGTGGTGGATACGTCATCCGGTGGGGTGGTTCGCCCCGTTCACGGTCGGCTCCGGTACCGCTCAGGTGGTCTGCTCGACCTCGCGGAGCCGGAACCGTGCGCTGCCGGTGACGGCGTCGAAGAGGTCCAGGACCTCCTCGACCTGCTGGGAGTTGGGACTGGTACAGCTGACCATGACGCGCCTGTCGAGTCCGGGGAGCTCGAAGGCGGTGTGCATGACCACCGACCGGACGACGGCGTCCTCCAGGTCGTGGTCGGCGATGCCGAGGACGCGGCCGCACGTCCCCGCGCCGGACTCGGGAAGGTCGACCACGTCCTTGCGCAGCCAGGTGCCCTCGCGCGCGGTGGCGGTGTCCGGGTAGACGTGCTCGATCATCCGGATCGGGTCCATGGCGTGCTGCCCCTTCCCCGCGGGGAAGGCGAACACGCAGACGGTCGCCATGAAGAAGCCGTCGTCGTACTCCTCGAAGACCCCTGCCGCCGCCAGCAGGCCCGCTCCGACCACGTCGCTCGTCACCTGGGCGATGTCGCCGAACATGTCGTTGAGGGCGTCCAGCTCCTCGGGCCGGTTTCCGTGCATCTCGACGGCCTGGGCGCGCAGCCGGGCGAGGGCGTCCCCGCTGAGGTCGTACTGCGTCCACGTCTCGGGGACGGCGATGTCGAACAGGATGTCGACCTTCGGAACGTCCTCTTCGAACTGGTAGGGCATGGAGGTGCCTCTCCTCTACGGCCTCGGGGTCAGACGGCGACCTGGTTGGGCGGGGGAGCGGGCTTGTCGCCCTCCGTCAGGCTCCCGCCCAGCTCCTCGTCGGCCTCCCGGAAGCTGTCGATGACCGGCGTGATCGCCTGGAGCAGGGCGCCCAGGTCCTCGGCCTGGCGCTCGTAGTTCTTCTTGCAGTCCTCGCCGTAGTCCTTGGCCTTGTCCACGAGGTCGCCGGGACCGATGTCCTCGGCCCTGTCCTCGGGGCTCTCGACGTTCTCACCCGTGAAGGCGTTCTGGATGCGCCCCAGGGAGCGCTCCATCTCCTCCAGGGCGTCGATGTCGATCCTCACGACGCGGGCCATGCCGTACTCCCTTCCTCGGTGTGTGTGCGGGCCGCCTAGAGGAGGTTCACCCTCTCGTCGAGTTCGGCGTCCTTCTTCTCCAGGCTCGCCCGCTGGGCCTCCGCGGCCGCCAGGACCGCCTCCAGCCTCCGCAGGTCCTCCGGGCGGTTCCCGTCCGCACGGGCGGCTTCGATCTCCTTCTCCAGTTCCGGGATCAGCTCGCCGTCGAGGAACGCGGCCTGTCCCCCGATGGCCTCCCTCTCCGCGGCGATGGCGACCTCCTCGTCGAGGTACTCGTTCGTGATCAGGTCGCGGAGGTCGTTGCGGACCGCCTGGTGGCCCATCTCCAGCGGGAAGGCCGACAGGTGCGACCCCACGCCGTCCGTCGGCAGCGCGGTGGTCCCGGAGAGCTGGCCCTCGGCCAGGCCCTTGGGAACGGCGGTGCCCAGCTGCACGACGGCCTGGACGACGTCGGTCCCCGTGAAGTCGCCGTCGGCGAACACCTGCCACCCGATCTCCACTCCCAGGCCGCCGAGGACGTTGACGAAGTTCTTGGCGAGTGTCAGGCGCATCTCCTCCAGCATGGCGCCGAAGCTGTTGAGGCTCGGCCGCACCGGGGGGCGGTCCCCGCCCGAGGAGTCCCCGTCACGCTGCCGAGCCGGAGCCCCCTCACCGTCGGGACCGGTGGTGTCACCGTCCCGGCGGTCGCCGGGAACACCGGTGCCCTCGCCGGTGCGCGCGGGTGCGCCGTCCCCGTCCGGCCGGGTGCCGGGGGCGGCGTCGTCGGTGCGGGGCACGCTGGTGCCGCCCCCGTCCGTCCGGGCCCCGGGAACGTCCACCCGGTGCTGCGCGCCCTCGGGCGTGGTGACCCGGACATGGTCGGGGGTGATGCGCAGGTCGGGTCGGCCCTCGCCGCCGTCCACCCGGACCCCTCCCCGGCCGTCCCGGACCGTGCTGCCGTTTCCGTCGGTGACCGTGGTCCGGCCCGAACCCGTCTGGGTGCCCTCGACGTCCCCCGCGCGGAAGCTGACCTCGTCGGACCCGCGGAACGGGTTGGGGAGTCGGCCCGGTTCGGGCCGCACGCTGACGCCGTGGTCGGGGCGGGTGTGTCCGGTCATGCCGCCTTCGGAGTCCGCGGAAACGTGCCAGCGCGGCGGAACCCTGCCCGCGTCCCCGGCGGTCTCGCCCACGCGCAGCGGGGGGTTGCCCGGACTGTCCGGGGAGGGCCCCCGCACGTCGGTCCCGCGGGGGCCGACGCCGATGACGCGGTCGCCGTCGCGGACGGTGCGGTCCGTATCGCGGGGCACGTCCACCCGGAGCTCGTCCGCCCGGGTGTGGACGGTGACCCCGTCCTCGGTGGTCACGCGGCCTCCCGTGCCCGAGTGCTCGGCCACCGGCTCGTACGGGGGCGCCGCACGCGTGGTCTCCCCCGTCCCCAGACCGGGAGACGCCCCCGGCCGGGCGTCCGTCCGCGTCGTTCCGTCGGACACGTGGGCGCCGTCGTCGGAACTGCGGGCGTGGACGCCGTCGGGACCGCCCGCCACCACGCGCCCGGGGCCGCCGGGTGTCTCGGATCCGGATCCGACCCAGTGGTCGCCGGTCCTCATCGCGGTGGAACCGTCGGGGTTCCGGACGGTCTGGAGCCGGTCCCCCCGAGTGTCCGGAGGCGTGCTCACCGAGGACTGGCCGTCGCGCGAGGTGGTCAGCGTCCAGCCCTGGGGGGTGTCGACCCTCAGAGCCGGATCCGCTCCCGGGACGAGGGTCACCCTGGTGCCGCCCGTGAGCACGCAGGGCTGTCCCGTCGCGGGGTCGGCGCGCAGCGGCGGGTAGAGGCCGTGGGGTCGGCCGTCGATGTCGTAGGAGCGCGTGGCCCCGTCGGTCCCCCGCACCTCGACGACGGTCCGGCCGTCCCGTTCGGTGATCCCGACGGCGGCGCCGTCCTCGGTGCGGACCCGGCCCGGTACGGTACGGGTGTCTCCGACGGTGACGTCGCCGTTCGCGTCCTGGACGGCTCGTGGGGTCAGCGAGGGGTTGTTCGTCCTGATCTCGGCGCTGCCGTCCGACCGGACGACCGCGCTGGAGTTGGCTCCCGTGGCGGTGCCCACCCCGTCACGGCTCTGCCACAGGTCGACTCCGCGCGCGCCGTCGGTCACCCTGACCTCATGCTGGTCGGCCCGGACACGGGTGTCGCCGGACTCCACGGTGGCGCTGTCGGTCCCGCGGTCGTAGCTCTGCGAGGTCCCGCCCTCGGTGTCGAGCCGGTAGCCGTCGGGGCCGATCTCCGTGCTCCTGCCGGTGGCGGGGTCGGTCACCCGGGTGCGCGGCACGGCGGAGGAGCCGTCGTGCGCGGGCCTGGAGACCTCCGGCCCCCCGCCCTCGAACCGCAGGTCGACCGGGCCGCCGCCGTCCCGGGTGATGCGGACGTCGCCGTCGCCGCGGGGCTGCTGGACGGTGAGGCCGTCGTCGGCACGGATGGTGGAGCCGTCCCCGTCCCGGGAGACGGTGACCTCCCCGTCCGCGGTGGGGACGCGCACCTCGCCGTCCCGGTAGGAGGCTCCGGGGGCCCCGTCCGGGCCGGTCAGGTCGACGCCTCCGGACGAGCCGCGCGAGGCGGTGACGGACGAGCCGTCCGCACCGGTCACCTGGAACCCGTCCTCGGTGCGCCGGACGGAGGTGCCGCCGACGTCCACGCCGTCGCGGGTGACGTTCATGGTGTAGTCGCCGCCGTCCGCCGGATAGCGGTAGGAGACGTTCTGCTCCCCGTCCGGGCCCCGGCTGGTGCGGTACTCGCCGAAGTCGCCGGACGTGACGGTGGACTGGCCGGTGGCCCCGGGGCCGTCGCCCGTACCCGCGTGCGCTCCGTCGTCGCCCACCCCGTCCGGGGCGGCGGAGGGCTCGGTGTCGGGCCGCCCTGCGGTGTCGGCCCCCTCGCCGCGCGGAGTGGGAGCGTCCGGCACGGGCTCTCCGGGTTGGCCCGGGCGCTGGGAGGGCAGGCGCACACCCTCACCCGCGACGTTGGCCCCGCCCGTGGAGCCCCCGTACTCGCCCTCGAAGCGCTGGCCTTCGGGTTCGGGGCCGCCGCCCGTCGTGTCCGCGGCGCCGGAGTGCTCGGACGCACCGTCAGCGGAGTGCACGGTCGGCTCCGGGGCGCCGTGGGCGGGGCCGGAGCCCGTGGTGTCCGGACCGCCGCCGACGCCGACGTCCACCTGGACGTCCCCCGCGTCGGCGGACGGTCGGCCGGGAAGGGAGACGCCCTCGGCGGAGGTGTTCGCGGCGCCGCTGGACGGGGTGGCCTCGCCGGAGAACGTCGGGATGTCCGGAAACCCGGGCCCGTCGCCGGTGCCGGAGGGGGCCGTACCGCCCTGTGGGGAGGCGTCCGGTCCGTCCCCGGAGGGGGAGGGGGAAGAGGAGGAATCGGTGGCTCCGGGGGTACCGCCCGTGTCGGCGGTGGCGGGAGCACCGCCCGCGTCAGGTGCGGCCGGGGCTCCGCCCGCATCAGGAGTGCCCGGGGCAGCCGGGGCCCCACCCGTGTCCGGGGCGGCCGGAGTCCCACCCGCGTCGGGAGTGTCCGGGGCGGCGGCCGGGTCCGGGGACGCGCCGTCGCCGACCGTGGGCACGGGATCGGTGCCCGGGGTGGGACCGGAGCCGCCGCCCGAACCGTCGGAGCCGCCGAGGAAGGACGGCGGCGATCCGTGCTCGCGTGCGGCGCCGACGGCGGCGCCCGGCACGTTGGTCGCGGCGGCGCTGGCGAGCTCGTACCCGAAGTTGATGTCCTCCCAGGAGGTACCGGCGGCCATCTGGACCGCGATCGAGGAGCCCATGCCGACGGCGGTGTCCCGGGCGCCGGTGGTGATGGTCGTGGAGATGATCGGGTGGTCCCGGCTGACGCGGCCCACCCTCGACGTGACGGTCCGGACGGCGCGGTTGCCGCCCACCGCGCCCCGCACCCCGCTGGTGGCGCCCCGTACCGCGGAGGAGGCGCCGCGCACTCCCGAGGAGATGCTTCCGGTCACGCGCGGGGCCGCGGCGGTCAGCCCCCGCGTCACCGCGCGTCCGCCGCGCAGGAGCACACCACCGGGGACGAGGGAGATCAGGTCCAGGCCGAGGGTGGCGACCGTCTCCATGTTGAACCCGAGCTTGCCCTCACGGTGGAGGGTGGACGCGCTGATCGCGAGCGCCCCGAGGGCCAGGGCGATGCCCAGGCCCGGGATGAAGATGGCGGCGATACCGCCGACCACGAGGATCGCCGCGTAGATGAGGGGGTTCTCCTCGACCCACGTGACGATCGCGTCCAGCCACCCCCACAGCTCGTTCGGGTCGCCCTGCTTGGCCTCCTCCAGGGCGTTCTTGCAGGTGCCGACGGCGTCGTCCATGTCGCCGAGCACGGTCTGGAGGCGCGTGACGTAGGCGTCGCGGACGGGGTCGTCGCCGTCCGCCTCCTCCTTCCACGCCTCGGGGTCCTCCAGGGCGAGGTAGGCCTGCTCGGCCTCGAAGACGATGATCCCGCTCTGCTCGCGGGCCGTCTCGAGCGCGCCCGTCCAGGTGTCGAGGGCCTTGTAGCCCTTCTCGTAGGCGTTGTGGGCCTTGTCCAGGTACTTGGGCAGTTCCTCGATGAGTTCCTTGAGGGCGTCGACGGTGCTGCCCTCGCCCAGTTGTCCCTTGTCCAGCCTGCGGAGGTCGGCGGCGGCCTGCTCGGCGGCATCCGCCAGTCCCTCGTAGAACGTCTTGAGCGAGCGGGCGTCATAGGCAGACCACGGAACCGGGTCCTCCTCCTTGTTGAGGAGGTCCCACCTGTAGTGAGTGCGCGGTTGCTTGGCCACGTCCCGTATCGCTCGCTTTCCGGATCGCAGAACGGCGCGGTTCAGGCGATCTCACACCTGCCACGGGGATGGGGAGGGGACTGTGCGGGCCCGGGGTCCGGGGGCGTTCGGAGAGTCCGACATCATAGACTGCCACGCCCACGACTGAGCAGATGCCCCAGGGGCACGCAAAGTTCTCCCGGACCTCGTAGGGTTTGCCTTCGTCATCCCTGGCGGCGCCCGCCGCCCCGCGGAAGCGGCTCCAGGCTCGGCGACGCCGACCCGCGCGGTCCCGGAAGGCGTTCCCCAGCAGCGAAGACAGCCACAGGAGAGAGCGAGTGACCCTGACAGCGGCGGCACGGTCCGGATCTTCGCACGCGCGGTCGGCGCGCGGGGGCCGGGCGTTCATGGCGGCCCTCGCCACCTGGTGCGCCGTGTCCGCGGCGCCGGCCGCGGCGGCCACTGCCACCGACACCGGGACCTACGACATCTGTCCCACGGTGTACTACTACGTGGTCCCGGAGGGCTCCCCCGGTCTGGAGGGCATCGCCAGCCTCGTCCTGGGCGACCCCGAGCGCGCGGACGAGATCTACGAGTACAACGCGGGCCGCACCCAGGCCGACGGCGGCGCCCTCGGCGAGGACCGCGAGGTGCTCCCCGAGTGGCGCCTGGTGGTGCCCTTCGACGCGGGCGGCGAGGGCGTCTACGAGGGTCTGGACCCCCTGTGCGTGGTCGCGGTCGACCAGGCCAACGCGCTGGGGCAGGAACCGCCCTCACCTCCCCCCGCCCCGCCCGCGTACACGCCGCCCCCGGAGGAGGAGCCCTCCGCGCAGGCCACCGCAGACGCCGCCGCAGAGGAGGAGCCGAGCATCGACCCGCGCCTGCTCGCGGCGGGCGCGGCGGGTCTGGTCCTGCTGACCCTCATCACCCTGTTCTGGCAGCCGATCGGCCGGGCTCTGGCCTGGCCGTTCCGCAGGATCGCGGCGGCCCGGGCCAACCGGCCGCAGACGCGGCGGCCCTCGCGCCCGGGAGCGGCAGCGCGGCGCCGCCGGGCCGCGACGGACCTGATCGCCTCCGACCCCGACGCCGCGAGGCGGGCCGGGACGGCGCACGCGGAGCTGATCGGCGCGCCCGCCGACGTGCCCGCGCGTCCCGTGGCCCTGCTGACCACGCCCTCGGAGACGACCGCCGTGGTACCCGCCGGGGCGACCCCTCCGGCCTCCTCCTGGCGGGCCGTGGACACGACC